>JAYSPO010001234.1:0-2572 GCA_043722015.1 Candidatus Kuenenia sp.
CACATTGTTTGCCATGATGGTGCTCATGGCCCTCGTTACGACGATCGCAACCACGCCCGTTCTGCGAATGCTGTTACCAGAAAATCCAACATCACTATCGACACACAGCTGAAATTTTGAAATCAAAAATCTTTTTTCGAATCTGTCATTGACGTTGTTCAAGACCGTCGCTCACCCCTTTTTTCTTCTGAATTTACACCCCAGGGTGCAAGTTACCGCCCATGCAGGCACGTCTTTCCATTTGTCAATTCGGAGGGTGGGACCAGCGGAGCGCAGGCCCACCACATCAGACAATCACCACATCGGACCAATGGTGGGCCGGCACTGTCGCTGGTCCCACCCTACATACGCACGGCTCTCCCGAGAATCGACGCGGATTGCGCTCTTGCCTAAATTCCTGACCGCACCCGTATTGCTCCACCACAGTTCGTCGAGTGCAACTCGGGGATCAGATACCATACAATCTGCCTTGAACGGTATTCACCGGTATTTGCCACTCCGGCGACGCACTGTATGGAACAATCTTCTCACCAGCACTTTGCCACGACGCACTGGAGTCTTGTGCTCGAAGCGGGACGACGGTCTGCGCCGGAAGCTGATGCGGCTTTGGAAATGCTGTGTCGTGCCTACTGGTTTCCGCTGTATGCATTTGCCCGGCGGCGCGGGTATTCGCCGGATGATGCGGCAGATCTGACTCAGGAGTTTTTCTCGCGGCTGATCGAGAAGTCGTTCCTTGAATCTGCGAATCCGGAACGTGGTCGATTTCGGACTTTTCTGCTGACGATCTTTCAACGGTTTCTGGCAAAAGAATTTGATCGCAGTCAGGCGATCAAGCGCGGCGGCGGTCTGGCACACCTTTCGATCGATTTTGATGATGGCGAAATGCGTTATGCGGGTGGTCTGACGGATGAGCAGACGCCCGAACGCATCTTTGAGCGACAGTGGGCTCTGACGTTGCTTCAGCGTGTCGTTGATCAGCTGCGGACGGAATACCGGTCCAAAGGCAAAGGCAAAATGTTCGAACAATGCCGTTCGTTTCTCGTGGGTTCCGCAGCAGCGATCGGCGCGGCGGGAACCGCAAGGAATCTCAACATGACTGAGGGCGCATTGCGCGTGGCCATTCACCGGTTGCGAGAACGATATCGCGAACTTCTGCGAATCGAAGTTGCTGGCACAATTGCGGATGAAACGACGATCGATGACGAACTACTGCAGTTGCGACGGGCGATTCAGGGTGAAAATCTGTAAATTGCGAAATAGCCTGTAACAATCCGAGGTCGAATCGGAATCTGTATGTTGAGTCATCGCTATGAGGCTATCCGAAAAGGGGTCTGACCCTCTCCGGCAAGACGGAAACGCCAACATAATCGACTCGCCTCCAAAGGGTCAGACCCCTTTTCGGATAGCCACTAAGTACCGGCAAGCTGACGCATGCCGCTCGCCAAGGGTTTCGATCATGAATACGACTTTCTGCCCCGAATGTAAAAAACCGATTCCAGCAAACGCACCAGAGGGGCTTTGTCCCGATTGTCTGCTTGTCCAGGGCATTCCGAATGCGCCGAACAACGCGGCGTTTGCTGTCACGACGCCTCAGGTTGGACGGATTGTCGTGCCCGCAGCGGCGGCAGTCGCGAAGTATTTTCCACAGCTGGATCTGTTGGAACTCCTTGGGCACGGCGGCATGGGTGCTGTTTACAAAGCAAGACAATCAAAGCTTGACCGCATGGTCGCCGTGAAGATCATTCGACCGGAAACAACGGGCGATCCGGCATTTGCAGAACGCTTCATGCGTGAAGCCCGAACACTGGCTCGACTGAACCACCCGGGCATCGTAGCCGTGCATGATTTCGGAGAGATCGACGCCCCGGAACTCGCTGGCGGAGCATCGCCACAGTCTGCGTCAGGCACATTGTTCTATTTCATCATGGAATACGTGGACGGTGCGAACCTGCGGCAATTGATGCAGGCCGGGCAGTTGTCACCTGAGCTCGCTGTCAACATCGTCCCGCAGGTCTGTGAAGCTCTGCAGTTCGCGCATGACGAAGGCGTCGTGCATCGTGACATCAAGCCCGAAAACATCCTGTTGGATTCGAAAGGTCGCGTCAAGATCGCGGATTTCGGGCTGGCCAAGATCGCAGGTCGCACGATCGATGAATGGACGCTGACCGGAACACATCAGGTGATGGGGACACCGCGTTACATGGCCCCGGAACAGATGGCGGGATCACGCACCGTCGATCATCGTGCGGATATCTATTCATTAGGTGTCGTCTTTTATGAAATGCTGACGGGCACGATTCCGGTTGGCCACTTCGCACCTCCGTCGCAAAAATCGAAGGTTGATGTCCGACTGGACGAAGTCGTTCTGCGCGCCATGGCCAGTGAGCCGGAACGCCGCTTTCAGGCTGCTCGTGATCTGCGGTCCAGTGTCGAACAGATTTCGTCGCCTTCGGTGAAACCCGCGCCGCAGACCGACGCTGCGATCGGTCATTCGCCTGAAACAGGCTTCTCGACGATCATTGACCGTGAAGTCCTCGGGGCGTGGAGACTGGTGGCAGGGGGTTCGGGGAAG
>JAYSPO010001235.1:0-1282 GCA_043722015.1 Candidatus Kuenenia sp.
TGCGTGAAGCGGAGCGCAACGCACCATTTGGGGAAAGCGTGAGAAACTGGTGTGTTTCGCTAGCGCTGCACACACCCTACAAGAATTACTAAATCAACACCCCGCTAGCCGCGGGTAATGGATCTGCAAACACCGGCGGCTAGCGCCTTGCCGCTCACAAAACCGGCGGTCATCAGACATACTCATGGACGACGACAAACATCGCGAATCGCAATTGCCTCGCAAGACAAGGAAGTCTGCCATTGGCTACAGCTCTGCATACACAACTCAAGTCGCACTATGTCACTGCTGAAGACCGACATGAAGTCGTGGTCGATCAGTATCGGATCGATGCCATTGACAAACGTGGACGGCTGATTGAAATTCAGTGCGCGTCGCTGGCGGCCATCCGCGACAAGATTTCGCGACTGTTGGAAACTCATCAGGTCATCGTCGTCAAACCACTGGCAGCCCGCAAGAAGATCACGACGCTGCATCGTCCTGGCGGAGACATTGTCAGCTCCCGATACAGCCCGACTCGACAAAAACTGGCGCATGTGTTTGCGGAGCTTGTGCACTTCGGAGCGTTTCCTCATCCGCGTCTGCGGCTGGATGTGCTGTTGACGGAACAGGAAGAAATTCGAGTCCCGCCGACCGCACGCAGTTCATGGAAGAAGAAGTATTCTGTCGCCGAACGGACGCTGGTCGAAGTGCAGCAGCAAGTCCAACTGAAGACCGCCGCTGATCTCTGGAAGGCACTCGATATTCAGCTTTCTGGCGAGTTCACGACTGCCGATCTTGTCACGGCATCCGGCATGCCTCGCTGGCTCGCTCAGAAAGCCGCCTGGTGTTTTCGCCGCATGGAATTCTTCAGCGTCTGCGGCAAACAAGGCAACGCAATCACGTACCGTCTCACCGCCAGGCCACGTCGCGCACGAGCGGCCTGAAAATGGTAAGCCGTTGCTATACTCCACGCGGCCGGAAATGAGTCCGGCGAGCGGGGCGGCGTGAGCCCTTCAGTACCTCGCTCTTGTACCGGCAAGCTGACGCATGCCGCTCGCCAATTGTCTCACTGATGACCACGCCGAGTATCGTTGGGAAAGAAAGGGCGACAATGACTGCAACGGAACCGAGCCTCTTTCCTGTTTCGTGATTGAGAACCGGCGTTTTCGCAGGATGTGACCAGTGAACATCGTGAGCGCCGGCACAGAGACTCAGCTCCTTGGAATGATCTTGTAAGCACTGGTGCATAAGTAAGTTGGCACAAATCGTTTAACGGCGAGCCGTAGGCGTAGGCGGAAGC
>JAYSPO010001236.1:0-14801 GCA_043722015.1 Candidatus Kuenenia sp.
GTTTTCACCCTCCCCAAACAATACGATCCTTGGCAACCTGATCGGCACGGACATCAGCGGCACACTGGATCTTGGCAATGCCGGTGACGGGGTCCTCATCGAGGAGCCGAATACAACCATTGGCGGCGTGACGGCCGGGGCGCGGAATGTGATCAGCGGCAACAACGGCAGCGGAGTCCACATCACGGGCACACCGGCGACCGGCGTTGTTGTCAGCGGCAACTACATCGGGACGGATGTGACCGGGACTATCGCACTCGGCAACGGACTCGACGGCATTCTGAACAATTCGAGCGGTACGACGATAGGCGGCAGCCTGGCCGGGGCTCGGAATGTGATCTCAGGCAATCTGCGGCACGGGATTCAGGACGGTGGCGTTTCCAATACGACGATTTCCGGAAACTACATCGGAACGAATGCGTCCGGAACTGCCGCAATTCTGAACGGGTCGTACGGGATTTCGACCGGCAGCAGCAATTCGCTGATCGGCGGGTTTACGGCCGCGGCACGCAATGTCATTGTGGCGACTCATGCGGGCGTTGGCCTGTTCGGTGCATACAATTCCCGAGTGTCGGGCAACTACATCGGCACGGACGTCACTGGAACGACGGCGTTAACGAACAATTCTCAGGGTGTTCGACTCTTCGGTCATCCAGCCGCTTCGAATATTACGATCGGTGGAGGGGAACCTGGTGCGGGCAATGTGATTAACACAGGCACCTACGGGATCGGTGTCTTGATTCAGCACGTTGGCGGTTCAGGCAACAAGGTTCAGGGGAACATCATTGGTGCAGACCCGACCGGCACATTCAAGGTGGGCAACCAATGGGGCGTGTTGGTTGACTGGCAGAGCGGCATCGTGGTGGGCACCGACAGCAACGGTACGAACGACGCAACCGAAGGCAATCTGATTTCGGGTAACGACGTCGGTGTAATGTTCGGCGGATTCGGTTACGGAAACATCGGCAATACAGTGATCGCCGGAAACCTGATTGGAACGAATGCCACGGGAACTGCCGTCATCGGGAATACGACCGACGGGGTGCAGATTAATTCCTATTGGGGAACACGAGTCGGCACAAACAGCGATGGAATCAGCGATGAATACGAAGGCAACGTGATCGCCGGCAGCGGTCGAGCGGGTGTCTTCTTTAATGCCGACACAACGCTGATTGCCGGAAACTACATCGGCACGGACCGCACACAGGCGCTTTCGCTGCCAAATGCCTACGGAATTATTGCAGCCTATGGAAGCGGCCACACAATCGGCGGATCGCTGCCGTCGGCTCAAAACGTGATCGCAAACAGTACCATCACAGGGCTGAAGTTTGAAAACGGAACGGATGCCAACGGTTCGTATGTCAACAACATCTATTATGGAAACCTTGGACTGGCCATTGATGCCGGTGGCGTCGGACGAACACTTAACGATGCACCGGAAGCAGACGGCGTCCTGAACTTTCCAGTGGTCACATCGACTCAGATCGTCGGCAACGAAATGATCGTTGAAGGCACGATGCCTGCCGGGAAGACCGTCGAGTTCTACATTTCGGCTCCGACAGCGAATGGAGTCGGGCAGGGTCAACGGCGGCTGGCTTCGGTGATCGACAATTCCGGGGCGGATGGAAATGACACAGCTGGGCAGTTCAAGTTGCGCATTCCGCTTGGCAACGGCGTGAATCATGGAACACCGCTGACTGCACTGACAATCGGATCGACATCGGAGTTCAGTCCGATCGTGTTTGCAGGAGAAGTCGGCAGTCTCCTGGCGCCGCAGATTACGCTGAGCGCCACGACAGTGTCGCTGATCAGCGGTAATTCCATCTCCATCGACGGCAGCTTCTATGATCCGGATTCACAGAACTGGGCAGGAACAGTCAACTACGGAGACGGCAGCGGCACGCAGGCACTGACTCTGAATCCGGACAACACGTTCCGGCTGGGGCACACGTACGTCAACACCGGCAGTTATCAGGTGACAGTTCAGATCCGAGACAACAGTCTGATCACCTCCACGGCTCTTGTGGGAGTCGTGGTTCAGAACGAGGCTCCCACGGCGACGTTTAACGAGTTCACAATCACCAGCCCGGCCAATGAGGGGCAGTTGGTAACCCTGACCGGGCGCTTTGAAGACACCGCGGGAACTCACACGGCCACGGTTCAGTGGGGCGATGGCAGTCTACCGACTGTTGTATCAATCCCACACGGTTCCCGGGAGTTTACGGCGACGCATGTGTACGTCGATGATGCGAATGCCGAGAGTACTGCGACGCCGTCTGATGTGTACCGCGTGGTCGTCACGATCACCGATGATTCCGGCGCCAATGATACGACACCCGTGGGCCTGTTTCTGGAAGAAATTCGCAATGTCCTGCCGTCGGCTCTGAATGTTGGATTCAGCAGCACAAGCATCACCGAAGGACAGGCGGTGACTCTGGGTAGTTTGTTCTTCATTGATCTGGGCTTGCAGGATGTGCATCAGCTGAAAGTGAACTGGGGAGATGGACACGAATCACGGATCACACTGCCGGTGGGAGCCCGGAACCTGACCGGTTTGACACCGACTCAGCTGGATGAATTGACGCACGTCTATGCCGACGATCCAGCGAGCGGTCCGGATGAGTACACAATTACGGTCGAAGTTGCGGACGATGACGAACCTCTGCAGCCAGCCACGCGGACGCAGGTCGTCCTGGTGTCCAATGCGGTTCCGTCGTCGGTGACTGCGAACTTGACTCCAGCAGCCATTCAGGAGAACGGCACGGTCTCGCTGACAGGATCGTTCTTCGATCCCGGGCAATTTGATTCCCACCTGGTGACCGTGGACTGGGGCGATAATTCTTCCATCACCACGTTCAGTCTGGATGCCGGAGTGGCGAGCTTTCCTGCCGGAATCACACACCGCTATCTCGACAATGCAGCGGGCGGCGTGAACTACACGGTCACAGTGCGTGTGTCGGACAATGACAATCCGGGCTTCTCGGGCTTAGCAACCACTTCCGCAGCTGTTCAAAATGTTGCCCCTGTCATCGGGCCTCTGACATTATCGACGGGCGGTGCGGCGATCGATGAAGGCCAGTGGGTCACAGTCACAGGCAGCTACACGGACGCCTCTCTGGTTGACGATCACACGGTGATGATCACCTGGGGAGATGAAATTGGTGGCGCTACCCCGACCCTTCCTACTTCGGCCTCAATCGACAAAACGACTCGCACGTTTACGGCCACGCACCGTTATCTGGACAATAACACAGACCTGGAGGAGATCACGATCGAACCAGACGGAACACCCGTCGTGACCCGTACTCATCGGGCGTACCAGATCAATGTCGTGGTGACTGACTCGGACGGAGCATCCGCGACAGCCATGACAGGCCAGGATGTTCTCAACGTGGCTCCGACGGTGTCGATTAATCCGGGGACAGGCAATACGAATTCCAGTCTGATCAGTCTGGTATCGAGTGTGGTTGACCCAGGTGAGCTCGACACGTTTGTGTATCGCTGGATCGCTGAGGCTGTGGGAATCACAGGGCTGCTGCCGCAGTTCGGCAATATGCCAACATTCCTGGTCGATCGTTCCGCGGCGCCGCAGGCGTTGTGGAGGGTCCGGCTGGAAGTGACCGACGACGATCGAGGCCTGGGCACGTTTGCCACGACGCTGCTGGTCGGTACCAACGGGGATGACCGCGGAATTAATCGGCTCAAGGTCACCAATGACATGTTCACTTTGGCAGGCACGACCAGTCTGATGGCGCTGGCCTTATCCGGCAGCGATACAATTGATGCATCCGCGGTGACGGATGCGAACTACAGTGTGACGCTGGTCGGCGGTGAAGGTCAGGATGACATGTTTGGCGGAGCCGGTAACGATGTTTACTTCCTCGCCCAGGGGAACGACAACGCAAACGTACCATCAACGGATGTGCCAACCCCAGTAGAGGCTGGCAATGATCGGTACATGCTCAGGCCGAACAGCACGCTCACCGTGTATGACCAGAGCGGTTTCAATACGTTGGACTTCGGCATTGCCGTCTTTGGCGTTGAGTTCAGTCTCGACGCTGCCAACGACGCGACGATGACCAGCATGCCGCAGGTTGTGGCGACTGACACCGTACAGCACAAGGTTCTGGCCGTCGGCCAGTTTGCGGCGTTGGCGGGCAGCTCGTTCAATGACAAACTGACCGGCGACACGAACAGCAGCGTCTTTGGCGGAGCCGGGGATGACGATCTGTTTGTCTTAGCTGGCATGACTAACCTGACGTTCAGCGGCGGTGCGGATGACGACATCCTGACGGCAACGGGTGTCGGCATCTACGACCTGAACTTCGGCGGTGACGACGGTATAGATACGCTGTTCAACACGGGCACAATCAGCGGACTCACGTTCGGCGGCGGGGCGGACGATGACATTCTGCTCAACGCAGGGATCGTGTTGGGTAATCTGAGATTCGGCGGCGACGATGGAGTGGACGCCCTGTTCAATACCGGCCGCATTGACAATCTTGTGTTTACAGGGGGGGCGGACGACGACATTTTCGTGAACAACGGAAGTACTGTTGAAACAGTCCTGAACTTCAATGGCGACGGTGAAGTGCTGCTGGACGGTGCAGGATCCATCGGGACGCTGACCTTCAACGGTGGAGCCGATGACGACATCTTTGCGAATCTCGGCAGCATCGATTCGCTGATATTTAACGGCGGTGCCGACGATGACATTTTCGTCAACAGCCGCACGGACGTCACGCTGAGTTTTGGCGGTGACGAAGATGTGCTGCTGGCGGGAGTTGGGTTTATTGGCGACCTGACTTTCGGTGGCGACGATGGGCTGGATGCAATGTTCAATACAGGCAGGATTGACACACTGGTGTTTACGGGTGGTGCGGACGATGACATTTTTGTGAACAACGGTAGTCTCGCCACGGACCTGAGCTTCAATGGCGACGGTGACGTGACGCTGGAAGGTGCAGGATCCATCGGGACTCTGACGTTCAACGGTGGAGCCGATGACGACATCTTTGCGAATCTCGGCAGCATCGATTCGCTGATATTTAACGGCGGTGCCGACGATGACATTTTCGTCAACACCGGCACGGACGTCAGCACGCTGAGTTTTGGCGGTGACGTAGATGTGTTGCTGTCTGGAGCTGGAACGATCGGTGAGCTGACCTTTGGTGGCGATGATGGGTTCGATGCTCTGTTCAATACAGGCAGCATTACGACTCTGACGTTCAACGGTGGTGCGGACGACGACATTTTTGTGAACAACGGCAGTCTCGCCACGGATCTGAGTTTCAATGGCGACGGAGACATTCTGCTGGAAGGTGTGGGAGATATCGGGACGCTGACATTCAACGGTGGAGCCGATGACGACATCTTTGCTAACCTCGGCACCATCGATTCGGTGACGTTTAACGGCGGGGCAGACGATGATCTTTTCGTCAACAGCGGTACCGACGTCAGCACGCTGAATTTTGGCGGAGATGACAACGTCCTGCTGGCGGGAGCCGGAATCATCGGCGACCTGACCTTCGGCGGCGACGATGGGCTGGACAGATTGATTAACCTCGGCACTATCGAGTCGCTGACGTTCAACGGCGGAGCGGATGACGACATTCTGCAAAATATCGGCACCGTGACGACGCTGACGTTCAACGGCGGCGCCGACAATGACATTCTGGCGAATACAGGCATTGTCCTGAACGACCTGAATTTTGGCGGCGGAGCGGACGATGACATTTTGTCCAATACAGGCACTGTCCTGGACGACCTGACTTTTGGTGGCGGAGCGGACGATGACATCTTTATCAATGCCGGAACGGTGACAGGAACGCTGAGCTTCGGTGGCGACGGCGACATTCTGATCCACGCAGGCGGTGCTGTATCGCTCCGCTTTGGCAGCGACCGGGGTGCCGACACTTTGCTCAACACCGGTTCGGCCGGCAGCATTATCTTCACCGGTGGTGCGGATGATGACATCCTGCAGAATACCGGCATTGTCATCGCAGGTCTGAACTTTGGCGGTGATGATGGTCTTGATTCGCTGCTGAATACCGGAACGGTTTCGTCGCTGACTTTTGGCGGCGGTGCGGACGATGACATCCTCATCAATACCGGGACGGTAACCGACGCCCTGAACTTTGGCGGCGACGGGGATATTCTGATCGACGCGTATGGTACCGTTTCATTGACGTTCCGAGGCGACATTGGTGCCGATATTCTGATCAATCGCGGTACGGTCTCCACTCTGACATTTACCGGCGGAGCGGACGACGACATTCTGTTCAACACCGGCGCTGTGAGTATGCTGACGTTTTATGGTGGAGCCGACGATGACGTGCTGCAGAACAACGGCTCCGGAATTGTCAGTCTGGTGTTCGATGGCGGAGCGGATGACGACGTCCTGATCAACAACGGCGGGAATATTGCCAGCCTTGTGTTCAACGGAGGTGCGGACGACGACATTCTGGTCAGCAACGGCAACGCGATTGGGGACTTGGTATTCACGGGCGACAATGGGGTTCCAGTGCCAGGACACACCATCAATGGGATCTTCGTGCCGGGACGCACCAGCAATGATACGCTGATCGTGCGGGGTTCCGGAACCCCGACATCTTCGATCCTGTTTGACGGCGGTTACGGAATTGATGCGTTTGAGAATAATGCGAAGGGTTTTGCCAGCATCACGTTTAACGGCGGTGCGGATGACGATGCGTTGCTGAACAATGCAGGCGATCTGGTGTCGCTGGTTTTCAACGGTGACGGTGGTGGTGATGTGCTTGTGAATCACGGCGGCGGCATCCTTGACCTGACATTTACCGGGGGTGCAGATGACGACATTCTGATCAACGATGGCGTGGGAGTTCTGGCACTCACATTCACCGGCGGTGCGGATGATGACCTGTTGATCAACAGCGGCAACCTGCTGAAAACGCTGACCTTCGATGGCGGTGCGGATGATGACATCTTCGTCAACGCTGGCGGCGAGTTGGGCACTCTGACGTTTAATGGGGGTTCCGACGACGACATCCTGATCAACGACGGCCCGGTGATCGCTTCGCTGGTGTTCAACGGAGACACTGGCAACGATCGGCTGTGGAATCGCAAGGGCGGAATTCTCGTGGACTCCATTGTCTTCTTCGGTGACGACGGACTGGATGTTCTGACCAATGACGGTGCCGGCATCCTCGATCTGACCTTTACCGGCGGTGCTGACGACGACCTGCTGCAGAACAACGGCACGGTGATCGATCTGACTTTCCATGGCGGTGCCGACGACGACGTGCTGGTGAATTCAGGAATCGTGACGGACCTGACCTTCAATGGCGGTGCGGATGATGACATCCTGCTGAACCGCGGAAGCGAGATCGGCGATCTGACCTTCAACGGCGACGACGGAATTGACTCGCTGTTCAACATCGGAGCAGTAACGACCCTGACGTTTGCCGGTGGTGCGGACGATGACATCCTGCAGAATACGGCACCAGTGACTTCGCTGACGTTCTTTGGGGAAGCGGATGGTCCGGCCACTCTGGACGACGGAGCCGACACGCTGATTAACAACGGAGCTGTCACCACACTCTTCTTCACGGGTGGTGCTGATGATGACGTGCTGCAGAACAACGCCACTGTTGCCTCGTTGACATTCCTTGGCGGAGCCGATGACGATGTGCTGGTCAACAACGGCAGCGTGCTCACGCTGCTGAATTTCAGTGGTGACGACGGATCCGACACGTTGATCAACAATGCCAGCAACGTCAGTCAGCTGATCTTCACTGGTGGTGCGGATGGGGACACACTTCGAGTTCACGGTCGTGGTCTTGGCAGCGTAACGTTTGATGGCGGGACCGGGACCGATTCGTTTACCTACAACGGTGTGGGAGCCGCGACGTCCGTTGTCACATTCCTCGCAGGAGCCGGGAATGACTTCTTCGCCATGCGAGGCACGGCAACGACGGTCAGCTACGATGGCGGACAGGGCAACGACAGTGCCATGATTGTAGGTGCCGGCACGATGACACTGACCGGCGGAGATGGCGATGACCTGATCCGTTTTGTGTCAAACCCGCTGGCCGATGTGACGCTGACAGACAGTTACTCCGGGTACTCAGGGACCACGGATTTATCGAAAGACACGCTGGACTTCAGCAGCTTCACGGGCGGCGCGGTTAATCTGGATCTCCGTTTGATCAATGTCTGGCAGCCGCAGGGCAACGGCCAGTTGCGGATCAGCCTGACCGATGGCCTGGCGATAGAAAACATCATTGGCAGCCAGTTTGCAGACACCATCTACGGCAACGCTCGCAGCAACTACATCGGCGGGGCAGACTTTGACGAACCATTCACCGGGCCGGTGGCAGCGCGTCGTGGTATCACGCAGTGGGTGCTGCTTGACTTCGACACGTACACAAACACGGGCCTCATTGACACGGTCACAGGTCTGGCTGACGGCGGCGAGCATATTTATACGGATGGGACATTCGCCACGGTTAACGAGCGAGAACTCATTCGTCAACGCGTGGAGACACTCTATCGCGGGCCGAATGCTGGAGCTCCATGGTTTGATCTGCGGGTCGTCACGAACATCAGCGACATTCCGACGACCTATCTCCCCGGAAATTTTGCGACGATCTACTTCAACCAGACTCCGGATTCCGGTCGACCGGGCGGACTGGCCAGTGAAATCGATCCGGGCAATGTGAACCTTGGCGGCAGTGCCGTCGTGCAGGTGAATGGACTGCTGGGTGGTGTCATCACCAGCCTGGAGGCCGTCGCTGAAATTGAAGGCGACCTCGACGCATTCAAGGGCGACCATCAATCGGTCAGCGATCTGGAAGTTGGTGCATCCAAGCCGGCTGGGACCAGTGATAACTTTGTGCGATTGTCATCCAAAGTGGCAGCTCATGAACTGGCTCACTTGCTGGGACTGCGGCATCAGGACAGCTTCGGACCGATCGGTTCGGGCGTGCATGATCCTCCCGGAGTCGGCGGCTACAAGCCGGTCTACACCGGTCCGGCTGGCGGCGTCGAGACGTTTGACCATCTCATCGGGTCCCCGGCCACCATCGGTTCGACTCGATTTGACGACCTGAACGATTTGTTCTTCGGCGAACGTGAAGCGATCAAACTGACGTTTGCCAACAGCAATGCTGCCCAGACGACGGTCACCAGCACCACGACCGCGGGCAATAATTCACAAGCCACCGCGACTGTGCTGACACCCGTCACGCTGGCGGTGCCGAATACGCTCAGTCGCGGGCTGAATCAGCCAAAGGACTTCTTCGTCCAGATCACGTCTGTGCTGGGCCAGATCGGTGTCAATTCGACCACTAACCGCAGTAATAGCGATTGGTACTCCTTCACCGGTCGAGCGGGGGAACTGATCAACATTGACGTGCTGTCGAATTCAGTTGCTCGTTTCGGGACAGGAGTTAAGGGAGCACTGACTCCGGATGATTATGTCGATACGATTGTGCGCGTCTGGTACGTTGTCAATGGAACACGTACGCTTGTTCCGTACTACGACGGATTTGCCGAGAACGATGATACCTTTGAGCCGACCGATTCGAGCCTCATCGACCTTTTGCTGCCGGTTGAAGGAACGTATTACATCGAAGTCGATACGTTTCACCGATATGGTGATTCGCTGGGCAATCCTGCGACTCCGCTCAGCCCGCTGAACCCGTCGAATCCGAATAACATCCTGGCCTATCCGGAACTTCAGGAACGCTTCCTCGACAGCGTAAATGATACGGACACCGGACATTATCAGCTGATCATGTACAAGTTCCGAAAAGCCAGTTCGTCCGACATGAGCGACGACCTGAAAGGATATGGAGGCAACGACGTTATTGTTGGCGGCGAAGGAGATGGTGACAGTTACGATCGGCGCGTTGAAATGGGTGTGTCCGCAACGATCACGGAAGGTTCATCATTCGTTCGCGCCGGGACCGTCTTTGATAAGGGTGCTTCCACTTTTGTCGGGAGCACAATCGTCTACGGCGACGGATCCGGATCTCAGCCTCTGAATTTGGATCCCTCAGGTAATTTTGTGCTGAACCATTTTTACGCCGATAACGGGACATATACCATTATTGTGACAATTTTCGATGACATCGGCCCGCAGTTCGTGACGACCCTTTCTGTCGATGTCAAGAACGTCGCTCCGACTGTCACGGCGGATCTTCCTGTCGTGGAAGCCAACGCAGCCCTGTTAGCCACGAATTCGGGTACGTTTTTCGATCCGGGTGCTGACACAGTGACGCTGACGGCCTCCCTCGGTGTGATCACATGGGATGACTCGAATCCTGCTCAGGGCACATGGGCATGGACATACGACGGACGTGACGAGACGGCTGAATCGTTGATAATTGTCATTACGGCTACCGACGACGACGGAGCCAGTACGAGCACGACATTCACGGCCGTGTTTAACGTGGCACCTGTGCTGAGCATCTCCGGGCGCAACACCGGAGTGCGTGGCCAAACTCTGGATTATGTGTTCACCGCGACGGACCGAAATGCGGTCGATCAGGCGGGGCTGTTCACTTACGTGATAAATTGGGGTGATGGCCTCACGGACATCGTCGAACGTTCGGCAACGACGATGGTATCGCACGTCTACGAAGCCGAATTCGGTGCACCCTATGTCATTCGTTCAACGGTAACCGATTCTCGTGGTCTGACCTCCGCGGCGGTCTCATCCGACGTTCAGATTCTCAAATGGGAAGTGCAGAACGACCCGCTCCACGCCGGGCAGACAATCCTGGTTGTTGGCGGTTCGCTCGCGGCTGAACGCCTGCGAGTCACGCATCATGGCTCTCCTGGAGATGCATACTTCAAGCTTCGGATTGATGACAAGATCGACAGCGAATCCAGCGATGACGAGGCAGAGGATGCATCCACGGTTCGCATCTACGCGGCGCTCAATGGAATTATGATCTATGGCCAGTCAGGCGATGATCGGATCGAATTGCAGAACCAGATCCAGACATGGTCGCTGCTCGATGGAGGTCTGGGGAATGACATTATTCGCGGCGGTACCGGTGCAAACATTATTCTGGGTGGATTGGGCGACGATCGATTGATCGGAGGCCAGGGCCGAGACTTCATCATCGGAGGTTACGGTTCCGATCGGATTGAAGGAGGCAAAGGTGACGACATCCTGATCGCTGGTTTTACCTCGCTCGACGACAGTCGCGAAGCCCTGCTGGCGGTCATGAAGGAATGGAACAGCGACGCCTCGTTCACCTCCCGCCGCGCCAACCTGATGGGGACAACGTCCGGTGGTAAAAACGGCGGCTTTCTGCTAAAATCAACCGGCAGTAACCGCACCGTTTTCGACGACAACGCCATTGACGAACTTTGGGGCGGCAATGGCCTCGACTGGTTCTTGCTGAACATGAACAGTGCAGAACAAAGCCGAGTTGATAAAATCATGGACTGGCGTAACGGTGACGAGGATGATGATATCAATTTGTTCTAGTGCTCAGTGAAAGATTTTTAAGGCCTTCCTATGAATCGCCCAGCCTCAACTCCGGATGAAAACGATCACCAGGCCAGTCCCGCAGGAGAGGCGACTTTCCTCTCCGACATCCAGGGTGCAGGTACCGTCAATGACGGCGAAACGTTTGTCGCGCCCAGGTCCCCTGAACTTGTACTGGGAAAAACCATTGTCCCGAGTGTCGGAGCAGGAAAGGCGTCCGAGTCTTTTTCGTTCGATGCATCATCGCCACCAGACCAATCGTCGGCCGACCAATCGTCGGCCGGAACAGCTCCGACGCTGGTTGGTCAGTTGCACATCAAACCGCAGCAGGCAGCTTTCGCCGGACATGCGAAGAAGTCGTCCGAAAAGAATGCGGCGGACACCAGGCCGGATGGGCAGAAGACTCATCCTGGACATGAAAAAACCTTCATCTCGCAGGCAGCAGGATCACCGGCAGATCCTGGGGTCACGGTCATCGGCGCACCTGCGAAGAAAGACAGCGAAGATTTCTTCGACACTCTGCAGAACGAAGATTCCGGAAAGGCCGACGAGCTGAGCGGTTATGTCATCGGCGACTATCAGATCCTTGGGGAGCTCGGCCGCGGCGGCATGGGAGTTGTCTACAAGGCCAAACATCGCAAGCTGAATCGCGTCGTCGCGTTGAAGATGATTCTGGCCGGCAAACATTCAGGCAATGAAGCGCTGGAACGTTTTATTGCCGAAGCGCGAGCAGTGGCGAAGCTGCAGCATCCAGGTATTGTGCAGATTTTTGACATTGGCGAGCACGAGGGCCTTCCTTACTTCTCGCTGGAATTTGTGGCCGGTAAAGACCTTCATAAGGATCTCAACGGACTTCCGCGCGATCCTAAACGTTCGGCCGAGATGGTCGAGCAGCTGTGTATTGCGATGCAATACGCTCACGACAACAAGATTCTTCATCGTGACCTGAAGCCCGCCAACATTCTCCTCGACAAAGACGGCAAGGCCAAGATCACCGACTTTGGTCTGGCCAAGAGCGTCGATGCCGATGCTTCCGGAGCCACCAGCGACGGCACGATCATGGGCAGCCCCAGTTACATGCCGCCGGAGCAGGCACGGGGAGATTTGTCGTCCGTATCGCCACGATCGGACCTGTATTCGCTGGGCGCAATCCTGTATCAGATGCTCACGGCGCGACCGCCGTTTGTGGCGGAGCGACCGCTTGACACTGTGCTGCAGGTGATCAACAACGAACCTGTCGCGCCGCGCGATCTGCAGCCCGGCTTGCCGGTCGATCTTGAAACCATCTGCATGAAGGCGCTGCAGAAAGATCCCGCTTCGCGGTATGCCAGCTGCGCAGATCTCGCCGCCGACCTGCGGCGGTTCATCAATGGCGAGCCGATCCTGGCCCGCCCCGTCAGTCGACTTGAACGAATGTGGCGCTGGTGCCGGCGAAACCCGAAAGTCGCCGTCCCCTCGTCGCTGGCCAGTCTGTTCATCATCGCCACCGCCATTGTCTCAACGTGGGCCTGGTCGGTGACATCGGCTCAGGCTGTTCAGATCAAAAAGGAGTCTGCTGAAAAAGAAGTCCAACGCGCCCTCGCGGTCGAGGAAAAGGAAAACGCAAACCGCCAGAAAATTCTGGCTGACGAAGCAAAATTACTTGCTGAAAAGAATGAGAAGATCGCCCAGGAACAGGCGATGGTGGCCCTGAGAAATATTCAGCTGGTTGTCACGGAAGTTGACGATCGCCTGGCAAAGGAACCGGCGATGAGCGAAATTCGCATTGCCGTGCTGGAGATCCTGGAGAAGAAGTGGGATGAACTGGATCTTTCCATGGCTGGCGGACTACAGGGTGAGGCCATCCCGACTCTGATGACGGTACGCCACAAGATTGCGAAAGCCTGGGAAAGCCTCGACAAACTCCCGGAAGCAGATGCACAGTTTGCCAGGATCCACGAACAGGGCAGGGAACGACTGGTCGTCAAAGGACGACTGGACTCTCCGCGTTATAATCTCGCTGTGATCTGCCGGGACTGGGCACCGATCAAACGTCGTCTGCTGGGGGATCTGGCAGAGAGCGACAAGCTCCTGCAGGAATCGCTCGAATTGCTGCGGGAGATTGTCAAGGAACCTCAGCCGAGAAAGGACAGCCCGGCAATTTACGAAATCCAGAATGCACTCGGCGGTACGCTGCAGATTGTGGGCAGTACTCAGCAGCAGCAGGGGAAGCTTCAAATGGCCGAGCAGACATTTCGCGAAGCAGCGCAAGTGAATGCTGGTTGTTTAAAGGAAATCAGTGACTCTGCCGCGTGGTATGCGGCTCTGCCTGATCAGAAAAAAGCTTCTGTCAGGAACGCCTTTGAACAGGCGGAGGATCGAGCTCGCAGTAGTCTTGCTCATGTTCTTGTGCGACGCGGCATGACGGAAGAAGCGTTGCCCCTGTATGATGCCGTCATCGAGCGTCGTCGGGCAAATCATGAACAGAGTCCGAAGGATCTTGCTGCAAGAATTCAGCTGACGGTTCAGCTGATCAGCATCGGCCAGGCGTTAATTCTGGCCGGGCGGTTCGATTCTGCCGGAGCGATGCTGACCGAAGGCAGGGACTATGCGCAATCCCTCCATGATATGGACCCGAAGAATGCGAGCTTCAAGAGTGTACTCGGGGTCGCGAATTATTACCTTGGAACAGTGCGGGACGAGCAGGAACACTCGGACGAAGCACTGGCGGTGTTTGAGCGTTCGCGAGCCCTCCGAACTGAGATTCATGAAAACAGCTCCGACACCTCCAGTAAAGTCAACCTGATGCTCGCAGAGGCCCGCATGGGAAACGTGGAGGCCGTTAAGAAGCTCACTGATGAACTGGGTGCACGAGAGGCGAAAAACGCTGACCTTCAGCTCGACAGGGCTCGCGCACTCGCGCAGCTGACACGTCAGACGGAAGGCGACCAGCAATCGGCCCTCAGAGATGAGGCACTCACTGCTCTCGAACGGGCGGTTGCAGACGGCTACAGCGACCCATTTCGGGTCCGGGTGGAGCCTGATCTTAAGCCCCTGCACGACACCGAGAGATTCAAAAAGGTCATTCTTGAAATGGAATCGCTCCAGGCTGGGCAGTAACCCGGAGAGTTAGCCGCGTCTATTCCCTGAGTGGCAGAAAAATGTCGCGGCTCTGTCCCTGAATTCACCGGAATCCAGTGTTTTGCTGAGTCGGAACTTTTGAGCAACGTAACCGTTCACGAGATTTCGAGAATGACAGTTTGAACCACAGATGGACACGGATGAACCCAACGCAGGCTTCGCCCGCAGCCCATGGTTGAAGTCGAAACTCAGGAAGATT
>JAYSPO010001237.1:0-1603 GCA_043722015.1 Candidatus Kuenenia sp.
TAGGCCCCTTTCCGATCAGGCTGAAACGCTTCTCTCGCGATTGTTTCAGCAAATGCCAGTGGCGAAGCCCGTGCGGCTTGCGCAGGTCGCAGAAATGCTGGCTGGTGCCTCCCATGCCGACTTTGAACGTGTCGCTGTGGACGCGATCAAGCAAACCATCCTCCGCAATGAATCGGTCGTGTCTGAACCAGTCTTGGTGAAGGCCGTTAATAGGCAGCTGGAACGAATTGCGGTTACGTCTGATGCGAGTCGTCCTCCAACAGAGCTCCGAGCGTCCACCATTCATGCGAAACGCTCGACTCGAAAGAAGAAAGCTTCTCAGTAATCCATGCCGCATCACCCGGACGATCAACGCCACGATCATCTCCGTTTGATAGCGGAGCAGTTCAACCCTGACCGCAGGAAACGACAGCCGTTTGGCTCTGCACCAGTGATTCCGAACCGAGGCAAGACGGCACGAGAACTGATTGAAGTCCTCGATCGGCTTCAGAACGAAGCTGAAAGCCACCCGCCGCTTCCGCAAGGGATCAGACCGCATTTGGTGTTTCGAGTTCCTTTGGTGACGGATTCGTCACCTGCCCAAGTAGAGTCCGTGCTGCAAAAGGCTGGAATCACCGTTGTCGGAGTTGATGGCAAAGAAGCAGTGATCGCTTTTCATGATGATGTCCATCTGACGGAATTGAGGCAGGGTGTTCAGACGATGGAGAGTGGTCCGGTCATCAACAGGAATACTGGTGAGCGTGCAAAATCCACCGTTTGGGATGCGTTGGCTGTCATTGATGCGAAAGGCATGCAAGGCTGGCGTCCCGATGATCGAATCGGATTCGCACTCGCAGAGCGCATCGGCTTCAACGGTGCGGCGATTGATCCGAGGGCTCGCTATATCGTGGATGTTGAGTTGTGGCATCAGGGAAGCCGACAGAAGACCCGATCTGCCGTTGAAGAAGTTCGTATACTGTTGCAGAGTACTGGTGACACGGAAGATCGAATTCGCGATGCCTTCGAAGGCGATCAACTCTGCCTGCTTCGCGTTGCTTGTTCCGGGATCGCACTGAATATATTAGTTCAACTTCCAGTCATCGCAGAACTTGAACTTCCGCCAGTTCCAGCGTTTGATCCGCTCGCGATCCGTGACACAACGGCCCGCCAGTTTCCACCGGTACCGCGTCCGCCGCAGGATGGACCACGACTCTGCACCCTCGACACTGGAACTACCACATCGCATCCGTTGCTTGGTGCGAATATCGGGCATGCGGAGGCAATTCTTACTCAACAAACTTCTCCCGATGATGCGCACGGTCATGGGACCATGGTATCTGGCATCGCGGTGTTCGGAGATGTTCGAGCATGCTACACAGCGGGCAGTTTTGAGTCACCGATCACATTGTTTAGCGCTCGGGTACTGAATGAACGTAACGAGTTTGATGATGAATCCCTCATCATTACGCAAATGGAAAAAGCCATTCAGTTCTTTCTGCAGCCTCCTTATGATTGCCGCGTTTTCAATTTGTCGCTCGGGACGCCGTCTGCATGGCTGGAGACGAACAAGCGTCAGAGCCTTTGGGCCGAGCAGCTGGATGTTTTAGCTCGCAAACTAAAGGTG
>JAYSPO010001238.1:0-7713 GCA_043722015.1 Candidatus Kuenenia sp.
AGCGGGAATCGCCTACGCCTGCGGCTCGCCGTTAAACGAATTATGGCAACATAATTCTGGACAGGTGCTTATAACCGCCTGATCGCACCGTGATCATACATGAAGTGTCTTCCATGGTTCGCTTGCGGACCGATTCCCCTGTCTCCGGAACTTGCCTAACGCGCTCCGGGTGGAAGATGTTCGAGCAGATACCGGATGACAAGCATTCTGACATGCACCACCGTCCCGCTGCCTTCGCGAAGGCCATGATCACGATTGGGATAAACCATGTAATCAAATGGCTTACCAAGTTCGATGAGCCGATCAACCAGCCCTTCGATGATCTGAATGTGCGTGTTCGTTTCGCCCGACCCCGTGATGATCAGCAGTTTGCCCTTCAGACCATCAGCGTAGTTGATCGCTGCCGCTCGTTCGTATCCGTCGGGATTCACTTCGCGAGTTCGCATGAAAATTTCCTGGAACCAGGCGTTGTAAAGATGCGGCTGCGGCTTGGGCACCACAGCAATTCCCACGTGATACGAATCGGGCTTGCGAAACATGGCGTTCAGCGTGTTCGATCCGCCGCCGCTCCATCCCCAGATTCCAACTCGAGCAAGATCCACGTACGGATACATCCTGCCCAACTCCCTGAGTCCCGCTTCCTGTTCCTCTGTGGAAAGCGGTCCCAGACTGCCGAAAATCTCGCGCCGCCAGGCAGCCCCCTTCGGTGCGGGAGTACCTCGGTTGTCGATCGACACGACCAGATATCCCAGATCCGCGACGACACGATGAAAGTCGATCTGCGCGACCCCCCACTCGTTCAATACAGTCTGCGCATGAGGCTCGCCGTAAACATAAATGAAGACGGGGTATTTTTTTGAAGGATCAAAGTCCCTTGGCTTGATGATCCATGCGTCCATCGAAACGCCATCGCCAATGTCGAGTTGAACGAAATCCGTCGGGTGCGATATGACGCCCTTCATCTTCTCGCGGAGCTCACTGTTGTCTTCCAGCGTTCGGACAACCCGATGTCCGGATAGCTCGACAAGCTCAACAATCGGCGGTGAATCCAGCGTCGAATACGTATGAAAGGCCCACCTGGCATCAGGAGAGAAATCGTAGTTGTGTGTACCGGGTTGGTCCGGAGGAGTGATTCGCTCCAACTTGCCCGACCCATCAAGGGGCACTCGGTACAGGTACTTCTGTGTTCCATTGTCGGGAGATGCGTAGAAGTAATACCAACCTCCAGCTTCATCAATCGTGGCGCGATCAATGATGTCGTACGCGCCGGGTGTCAGCAACGCCAACTCCCTGCCTTCGCGCGACCAGAGGAACGCATGTCGCCAGCCATCTTTTTCGCTCACCACCACGAATGCCTGGCCGCCTCGAATCCAGGTCAAACCGGAATTTTTTCCCTGACTTGACTCCGCCCAGGCGTCGTTCGATTCGTGAAAGATCTGCTTCACGTCGCCGCCGATTGTCGCAAGCAGAAAATCACGCTTGTCACGGAAGCGGCTCAGTTTTTCCACAAGCACTTCTTCCGAGTTTCCCGCCCAATCGACTTGTCCCAGATAAAAACCTTCTGCTGGCGATTCGACAGGCAGCCATTGAGTGTTCTGTCCATCGGAATCCACGACACCGACGCGAAGCTTCTCGATTTCTTCGCCGACTCTCGCAAACCTGTGATTCTGAATTCCTGGATACGACGGATCATCAGGCACCAGGACCGGTCGCTGTCGCACGTGAGTGGCATCGGACTCAACAAAGACAACCCGGCTCCCATCGGGGCTCCAGATCGGATTGTGATACGAGATATCCTGTTCAGCGGAATGCTTCGTCAACTGAATTCGCTGCCCGCTGACAGGATCGCTCACGAAGAGATTTCGCTCCTGAAACTCCAGCACTCTTGTGCCGTCCGGCGAAAGAAGCGGCCCACGCTCAGACTGCTTTACCTCCTCTGGCGTCGGCTCGGTACGTTCGCCGGTGCGAACATCGTAGCGAGCCCTGGTCCTTGTGTCCGTTTTTTGGTCTTGTTCCTGGACCGTGTATCCGGAACTGTCGGCCAGCCATTCCGCCTGAAACATTCGGGGACGGAACTCTCCGCGTTCATAGATTGCCTTCAGTCGGGACTCAGTTTCCTGTTGCCACGATGAATTGCGAGAGGTTTGGGCCTGGACATGGCAAATTCCCATCGCCAGAGAAATCACGAGCGGTATGGATGCGAAAGCCATTGTTGGATGTTGAGTCACTCGGTTTTCCGTTTTCTATCGTCAGCAATTGGAGTTGGCCACGACCACTGAACTACGATGCACATTCGGATACGCCCTCCATCTTAGGTCAGCATCATGTGAACAACTACCGAGTCACGGTGGTACCCATTCGCCGATGTGGAGAGCATTTAAAGGGGGCAGAGAACGAGACAAAAATGGGTCAGGGGAGACAAAAAAGGTGTGCCACTGGCTCTGCCAGTGCATTGGGGCGTTGTGTGGAACTTCGTCGATGAAAGGCACTCACCGGAACAAGAGTCGGCGATTCAGGAATGCATGACAGCGTCGATCCCGATCTGCCATTGTTACGCAAGCCTGATCATGAATGGCTTCACACACATGTGTGAGATTCAGCTCAAAGCAGCACTGGCAAAGCAGCACTGGCAGAGCCAGTGGCACACAATCACTGAACGCTCAGACATTTATCCTGTGAGTGCTACCCCGGCGTCGGCCCACCATGTGTGCATGCCGGATTCGGTGGGCCGTCGCGGCTTAGCTGCCGCTTGTCCCGCCCTACCAAACTGCAGCGGGCAAACAACGTGAGCGGTCTACCAGCACCGAGCCGGCAGCGAAACCAGGGCAAAGGTTCTCAGCCCTGGTCAGGAACCGGTTCGCCAGGCTTCGGCGAGTTCTTCTTCCGATTTGCCAGTCAGTTCCTTCCAGGTTTCAGGCGAGTATTTCCCCTGCCGTGCGGCAGCATTGAGCTGTTCAAGCAACTTGCCATCGAGCGGATGCCGACGAATGACCCAGTCAATAAAGTTTGCTGAAGTCCGATAGCTGGCGTCATGTCGGGCCTCTGCCAAAGCCTGTGGACTCAACTGAGCGCCCTTTGTATGAGGCTCATAGAGAAACCAGCGGATGTAATCGGGAATCCCTTCAACAATCCAGCCGGGAGGAGCCATGACGTCGCGGACTCTGCGGTTACGTCCCGGATACCCCTGCACGATATGCACCATTTCATGAACCACAGCTCCTCGTGCTTCGCGATTCAGTTGCCCACGAAACCACTCAGCGTTCATCGAAATTGTGGAACCCGACGCATAGGCCGGAATCCCCTTCATTTCTGAATCAGGGAGATACCGGAATTGAACATCACGGGCCGCTTCGAATCCTGCGCTCGGCAGCATGGCCACGATTCTGGGGTACCACTCCTGAATCACCGGCCTGAGTTCCGTCTCCGTCCATTCTTCGAGTTCAAGTGCCTGAGTCACATCAATTGTAAAGCGATAACCATCGTCGGCAGATGTAAACTTGATGGTGCGAACCTCCGGAGCGGTGACTCTCTCAAGTTTCTCCGCATCACCCGCGACGATATCGATCTCACTGAAGAAGGTATTTCCAAAAGCATCGTCCAGTTCGCTCGCTTTGACCGCGAACAGCAGATGCTGAAAATTACCCAATGGCGATTGACTGTCGAAGATCCTGGCAACATGCTGCCCTCCCTGGCGGTTCCCGGTTCGGGAATCCACATCTGCAATCTTCTTCCATCCTGATGCCTTGCTGATCGAGGCGGAGGATTCAGGAAAGGCAAATCCCGGTTCGTCTCCTGCTGCGGCGTAGACAGAGTAGACCTGAGGAGCGCGGGTGTCGCTGTGCCATGAATACGTGACAATCTCTGACAGTTCATACGATTGTCCGAGATCAACTGCGATCAATCCACCATCGGTCCCTGCGGCAAAGAAAAAGTTCTGCGTCGGTTGATCGGCATCGGTTGGAACACGGCCGTCGGACACCACAGCGATCGTACCAGAATTCGCATCGCCCCGGCCTTCGAGGACGCTCCATTTGCCGTTCACCCCGGCATCATTCACCGCGGGCAGCGGTATCGACGGAACTTGAAAATACGCGCCATCAGGAGAAATGCCTGTGGTCACCTGGACATCGGCACTCACAGCGCCAGCCGCAATCAGACGCATGGCGGCGACAGCCAACAACGAGCGAACCCACATTCTTTCATTCCTTTTTCGCAGACGTCACATCTTAGCGAGCAGTTTTCGTTTGGCGAAGTATGAATTGACGCGATCACCTTAAAGGTCGCCAGCGGGCGACTCGTCCGTCAGATCCGGCGGCCCAGCCGATGGCTGGCGATACAAATGACATCGTGTGAAATCCGATGCGGGAGATTTCGTTCCACGATTCGCCTCCGTCTGTGGACTGATCTGTCCCGGAAGGACCCGTGGTGATCACAAGCGTGTGGCCGTCGTCCTGCAACATGGAAACGACCACAGATCGAAAGCCGCCGGGGCGAGATGTCTTCGGGAGCCGCCATGAGCGACCAGAATCATCGCTGAGTGCTACGTTGTCCGTGTTCTGCTCCGGTTTCAGATAGTCGCCGCCGACAACAATCAAGCGCGAAGACTCGGGGGCGATCGCCGTGATCGAGAAGACGCCGGCCGATTGACTGGCACGAATCGGCAGCGTGACGCTCTGCCATTCCTGCCCGGAATTCGTTGTCATCAGAACCGCCGCCTGAGATGCCGCAACTGATTTCACATCGGCACCACCCAATCCAATCAATACGGTCTCTGTGGTTGGGCACAGCAGATGTGTCCCGCTGGCAGCAAACGCGGCGATGCCGTCGGCAACTGACGGCGAACTCGAGTCGGGCAATTGTTTCCAGGTCTTGCCCGCGTCGTCAGTTGTGAGCAGATGAACCTTGCCATGGATCGGGTCGCCCATGAGCCATCCGCGTCTTCCAGTCGGATCGAACGACATGCCGTCGAAAAATGCGCCCGGCTCCGGATGTTCGTAAACCACGGTCCAGGATGTTCCGCCATCCTCCGTTCGATACAAACGATCAACATCTCCGGCACTCATGATCACCGCTGTCAACTCATCCCATGCCTGGAGATCCCGAAAATCAGCGGCCTCGGTGTCAGGTGGCCCGACTGTCCGCCAAGATTTTCCTCCATTGGTCGTGCGAATCACAGTCCCTTTGGCACCACTGGCCCAACAGCAGGTGTCACTCACCGCACACAGGCCCCGCAGGCTGGTGGCGACGCCGGAATTCTGAAGCTCCCAGACATCCTCCTGCGACATGACGGCAGCCGGGAATGCGAGGAATCCAATGGTCAGAAAAAGAGTAGGTAGTTTCATTGGTCTATGTTTCTCCGCTTGTGTCCTGTGATTTATGCCCGCAGCGGCCCTTCGTGCAATGTTTCGTGCAGGAATTTCTGATTGTTTTCGATGATTCCCCTGGCACCCTGGACTGGGATACATGCCACATATCCAGTTTCAGTCGGCGGCATCGGCTGAGTGGCACTGCCGATGAAAACCGAAACGGTGTGCCACTGGCTCTGCCAGTGCATTGGGGCGTTGTGTAGATATTCGTCGATGAAAGACACTCACCGGAACAAGAATCGGCACTTCGCGAATGCACGGCATCTTCACGATCGGACGTTTTGGTGTTACAGACAAATGCCGCTGCTGACGAACGATCACTCGAAAGCCTGATCATGAATGGCTTCACACGACCGGTGTGAGATTCAACCCAGGGTAGCACTGGCATAGCCAGTGGCACACAATCACTGATCGCCCGGACATTGATCCTGCCAGTGCCACTCCGCCGGAAATACGCTGGTTGCCTGGCACACGGTTCTCAGTTTGCGTCTTCTTCGGTCAATATTTCAACATTCACGCTGACGTCCTGCCGCAGGTAGAGGCAGGTTCCGTTCTCGTCTTCGCAGACGAAATACAAAGCGTGCACAGGCAGTTTCACCGTGCCGGACGCATTCGCGGGAACCTGCACTTCAAAGTCGATGTGTCTGACTTCGGTGCTGGTCGGATGATTCTCCGGCCCGGAAACTGTATGTAATTGCCGCGACACCTGCCAACCCTCAGGG
Source organism: Candidatus Kuenenia sp. (assembly GCA_043722015.1). Lineage (GTDB taxonomy): Bacteria > Planctomycetota > Planctomycetia > Planctomycetales > Planctomycetaceae > SXXK01. The sequence goes on from JAYSPO010001238.1 coordinate 6,089, forward strand.
CGGTCCACCCAAACCTGAAATGGATCCGCTTCGTTGTTCCAGTGCGATTTCAGTTCGATGTTCGGTGTGAAAGCGATATGCACACATGTTGAGCCGCCTGGCCGAACCCGTGACGGAACCAGCGTGACTTCCGACCGAATCAACGAGTCGTCGTCGCGCTGGATTTTTCCATCAGGATCAGGCGATTTCGCAATCGGTGCCTCGGCTGTGAAGATGCGAACCGGATGAGCCAATTCCGCACCGTAGGGATCGACCGCCAGAGGGCATGGTGTTTCGCCGCGCGCGGTGATCTCACGACGGGCCTGATCGACCCAATCGTAGAACGAGTACGGTTTGTCGAGCCGTGGACCGTACTGCTGAATGCGTCGTCGCCAGATGTACTGATTGGGATTTTGCGCCAGCGCCCGCTCCCAGAACTCGACAGCGGTTTGAAAGTCTCCCGCGTGGTGTCGTGCTGAATCATGTCGCAGGCGGAATGCGACTCCCAGCCGAAACAGCGTGTTTGCGTCGTCAGCGTCGAGTTGTTGCGACTGCCGATACGCCTTGATCGCCGTATCAATTTTCGACTCGCCTCCCCACAGAACACACGCATCGCCCCAGTCGCGAAAACTTCGCACTGTCTTCGACTGTTCTGCTTCGCTGCGCAAGGCGGACAGATCAGGTTTCGCTGAAATTCGTCTCTCAGGAACTGCAGGCGCCCCGTCCCCGGGTGCCGGCGGCGTGTCGGCGCGAAATGTAACAGTCAGGAATTCCTGCTCAAATGTCTCAGGACGCGGTCGTGTAGATCGCACAATGCCATGTTCGTCAATCGCAACGAGGATTGGCACTGCTGCCGACTCCAGTGAATTGATCGGATCCCAGAGGATTGGCCAGTCAAAATTCTGCCATTGCGAAAACAGCCGACAACGATCGGAGTGTTGCTCCTGAGTGATCCCCAACACAACCAACTTGCCATCTGTGACCCATTGTCGAGTTGTCTTGTGCCAGACCGGCACATGTTGGCGACAGCCCGCTCACCAGGACGCGAACTGGATGAGCAACACCTTTTTGCCGCGAAACTGCTCCAGTGAAATCGCGCGACCATCGTCAATGGCCGGGAGAGTGAAGTCCGGATGTTGCTCCCCGACACGAGGGCTGTAGTTGTCCGCAAAGATCGATGAAGGCAACGAAATCAGACCACCACTCAACACAAGGAATCGAATCCAAAGTTGCACTGTTCGTATCATCATCCTGCAGTCTCCGAATTCGTGAGTTCGTGGCGAGTCGAATGCACCGTGCAATGAACGAATCGCGCCGCATGGCTTGACAGCCTCTGAGATCACTTTTTCAATTCCGCAGCCGCCTTGATTAATTCATCGGTCGCATGCCGAGCCTTGTAACCATCAAGAAACAGTTTCGCGCGAATGACACCCTTGGAATCAATCAGGTACGTGCCAGGATATGGAATTCCCGCCGTGCGACCGGATGCTTCCTTGTTCAGAATGCCAAATGCCTTAATGACCTCGCTGTCTGAATCCGAGAGCAGCGAAAACGTGATCTTTTCATCAGCCGCAAATTTCGCAAGGACTTCCACCGAGTCATAACTGATCGCGACCACGCGAATACCAGCGTCTTCCAGGCTCTTC
>JAYSPO010001239.1:0-3280 GCA_043722015.1 Candidatus Kuenenia sp.
AGGCGGATGGGGTTGTGGTTCTTCTTGTCCACGATTTTAGCCCACCATCTGTGCTCACCGATCCGGTCAAGTTGGATGGGGTCGCGGAGAAATGGCACAGACCCTATGAAAGTGGCAAAGTATCGAACAAAAGATGGTTGGGAACATCACGCCACATAAATGCTGATAGGGTCAACAAATGGATTATCCAACAGCGCGATGCATTCGCGTGACATCCAGCCCTGCCTGTCTGTGTCCCTGAAGTATGCCTGCGAGCTTGCCCGCATCCCGGAGGTGGCGGACCAACGCATGTCCACCAACATCGTATTCGTGGATCGTCGTTCCGCTGACCCCGCGCAGGCGTCGAGCATGCATCAGATCAAGACGGTCCTTTGTCGAAACGTGAACTTCAATCTTTGGCGTGTTCTGATTCGCTGCAAGTAAGGCTTTCAGGTCCCAGACATGCCGTTTGGACAGCGTGGTGAAATAGGTCGAGAAGATTTGTTTCGGCCAACGCAGATCCAGGTGTCGCAGCTTGCCGATGGGTGAAATAAACGTTTGGGGAGCAAACGCAATCGCTGTGCCTGAACCAATCAAGGTGGCAAATAGAATGGCCGCAAATCCACCCATGGAGTTACCTACGAAACAGACTTCCACAGGGTTCACCTGCCTGATTTTTTCCGCAAGGTACTCGGCAATCTCAAAGACATTCCGTCCGAGGCCAGGCAAGCCATTCTGATACCACGACTGTGTGAAATCCCGCAGGAAAATCTTGTTCTCTGTCAGGATGCGTGAGGCATTGTAGAATTCGAACGGCGGCATCCCGATTTCCGCGGCAATCCCGCCGAAAATGAAATACAGGCGATTCGAGGCCGGAACCAGTTCTTCCAGGACGGACGGGGCAACGTTCACAGGGACTCCCGTTCATTTGTCACTCAGAAGTTGCGATAGAAGCTTGACGGCGGTTTCCAGTCGTCAGTCTTGCGGAAATATCTGCTGGGGCCAAAGCGATTCTGAATGCGCTTATAGGCGTTGTTGATAAGATTTGCCGACGCAAAACTTTTTTGCAGGCCGACATTCAGTTCCTCGTAATGACGGTGTTGCAGCAGATAGCGAATGACGCGATGGACAGATCGCCATTGAGAATCGTCGAATGCGATCGTCCCGCCAATCGGGAGCATCTTGTCTGCAAAGAAAAAGTCGACAAAGGCGTGGTCAAATCCATGATGTCCATCGATATACACAAAGTCGGGACGGACACCGTCGCTGACAAGCTGCGGCAGAGCCAGTTCGCTCTCGGCATGCACATGCGTGTGTCGATGCGAGAGTCCGGCGTTGTCGATCGCCAGCAACGCCGATTGCCGCACATGGTCAAAGCCTGTCGGATAGGGATCGACTGAAATCAACCTGCCGTGATTGTTTTCCTCCAGCGCCGTCAGGATCGCAAGGGAGGAGATCCCGTATGCCATTCCGATTTCGATGGCACACTCCGGAGGATTTTTTTTCAGAAACTGATACATCGCACAGCATTCTTCACTGGATGTCTCAGAGTGAAGTTGCGACGACGTACCGTCCGCATGGACGACGCTGCGCGTTGTCAGGATGGAACCAAGAACCTGATTCGGCGGCAGTTTGGCAGGTGGAGCCTGTACGAGTGACATCAGTTTTCCTTCTGTGCGGAGCTGACCTTTCCGGGGCATCTTCTCTGAAGAAGCGGCGTTAACCAATTGCAGAACGGCACAATAATTTTTGCGAAGTTTCAGATTTTAGACAAGACCAACTGTCAGGCAGCACGCGCAATGCTGCGTGGCAGTGCCGGCTGTAGAGTCTGTCGGCGTGTGCCGGACATTCGATGCTGGAATTGGATGGCGACGCGCGCCTCATGCACACACGCCGCCAGCAGCAGCGTCATCCCGGGATAAGTCAATGGCATAGCCGTCCATGAAAATGACAGGTAGGCCAGAATCGAAAGTGTGAGTACAAAATACTCGCGACTCTTGAGGATCGTCTTCCCTGGCAGCCACAGCAACAATATGACCAGCAGTGAGAAAATTACGCAGGACGGAATGCCGGTCTCCAGTGCCACCTGCACAAAATTGTTGTGGGCGTGATAGATATCGATGACCGCGAGGGCCTTTTTGGGGCCGCCCGGCCCGACGCCGAGCATGGGATGGACTCTGATATGGTCCCACGCCACGCGCCAGATCAGAGATCGCGGTGCGACAGGCTCATATCCGACAAATCGAAGTTTGACGAGCACACTGTAAACGATTGGGATTTGAATGATGCTGTCCACTGAAGCGGCGGCTCCAAAGATGACACCGACAACCACGACTGCCAGTCGCTTGTGATTGAACAGGAAGTACAGGGTCAGAATGATGAGCATCGCTCCAATCCCATTTCGTGACATGACCAGCACAACGGCGAGACAGTTGAGACAGATCAGCGCGATATAGGCCAGTCTTTTCTGTCCGGTCGATGCACGAATACGCACGAGAATGAGTGGCAGCGTCATGTTGATCTCGGCTGCCATGGCATTCGCGCCTCCGGTCGGATTGGAGATTTGCCATGCCTTCAGCGGCTCTGCATCATATCCCTGATAAAGAACCCATCCCGTCAGCAGCAGGTTTGTGCCCATCATCAGCTGCTGACAGAAACTCGAAAGATCCCTGGAAGAAAACGCCAAGCCAATGAGCGCCACATACATCGACAGAACATGAATCGTACTCGAGAACGGTGCCGTATTTGCTTCCGACGATACGAGGGCAATGACGATCATGGCGATCGCCCCGATCAGAAACGCCGGGTAGACGCTGGCGTCACGCCGAACAATTGTCGTTGCGGCAAAGATCACAGTCGCCAGACTTCCGCCCACAATCGTGAAGTCATGCGACACGGCGGAGGTCATTCCGGTGGTGATCATCGTGGCAAAGAGGGCGGCGATCGTGGTGGACATGGGGAATGGGGAATGGGGAATGGGGAATGGGGAATGGGGAATGGGGAATGGGGACGAGTCCCATCGTGGTGAATCTATTTACTATTTACCATTCACTAGTTACCAGCGTGTTCAAGCAGCTCGAGCCGGTGCGACGGGAACTTCGGGGACTGAAAAATTCTTCCATTGGCTTTGTACCGGGCGACGGAGTGTCTGAAGTTGTGATTGCGGTGGACTCTCCTTGAACGCTTGCGTAACTCGCAGATAGGGCAGCATGAGAAGACCACGCTTGTGATAAATCGTGGCAAAAACGCTCAGATTCCACAGACAACGTGCTGTGAGATATGCGATCGCGGTCCCTTCGAT
>JAYSPO010001240.1:0-2004 GCA_043722015.1 Candidatus Kuenenia sp.
ATTTCAGATTTCAGATTTCAGATTTCAGATTTCAGATTTCAGATTTCAGATTTCAGATTTCAGATTTCAGATTTCAGATTTCAGATTTCAGATTGTCGAGGCACATCAGCCGTGCAATTCGTCCCCGCGATCGACATCGATCGTGAGGTGGTTGTTGTAAAAATTGAGGGCGATCGCCAGAGCCACGGCCGCTTCGGCCGCCGCCAGCACGATCACGAACAGCGAGAACACTTGGCCGTCGAGACCCAGTGGAGTGAATCGCGAGAACGTGATGAAGTTCAAGTTGGCTCCGTTGAGCACCAACTCCACACCCATCAGCACGCCGATGCCGTTCCGCTTGGTTGTCATGCAGATGACGCCGCAGACAAACAGCACCGCGCCGATGAACAAGAACGGATTTGGTCCGATCGCTTGCATGATCTTCCTTGGGAGTGCGGTGATTCATCACCGCACTCCAAATTACGATTTCGTTCGTCGTTTCGTTCGAGCGAGGTACGCCGCACCAACCAACACAACGAGCAGATGCACGGAAACAATTTCAAACGGCAGGAGATAACCAGTGCTCAGCTTCGGTTCCGACTGAGAAGTCATACCCGGCATTCCCGTTGCAGGCGATCCGGGAACAACAGGAGCCGTATTCGGTACTTCCGAAGAAGCGGGCGGAACGCCGAGATTCAAGTCGAGGTCAGGACGAAGCGACAGAAAACTCAGACCCAACTGCCGAGTCGTGTTTCCTTGCTGCGCCGGATTGAATCCGCCTTCGACCGCTTTGGCGTGCGAGCCATAGGCAATCTTCTGAGCGACTCCGTTGCCGCCGTCCCAATCGACCGATGTCACCGTGCTGGCCACGATGAACAGGAAGGCGACGCCGATCAGTCCCGACAAGATGCCATCCGCCGCTGAAGTTTTGATGCGAGTGAACGGCCCGGTGGCGGTCAACATCACGCCGAACACCAGCAGCACCAACGTGCCACCGACGTAGACCAGCAGTTGCGTGGCACCGACAAAATCCGCTCCCAGCAGCAGGAACAGAACCGCGGTCGAACCGAGCGTCAGCACCAGCGAGAACGCCATGCGGACGACATTCTGAGACACGCAGACCGAGACCGCTCCGCCACAAGTCAGAATGGCGAACAACCAAAACAGAATGAACTCCGTAGTGCTCATGGTTGGCTCCTTTCGGCCGAAGCCGTGGAAACCTGCACGCCTGCGGGGTTGATTCCGTTCGATTCGAGACTCGTCGTTCCGGGAACCGCTCTGGGCCGCACCAAACGCTCACCAGCGGGAGCACCGATGATCGACGTTTGACCGGACATCTTCGCCAGCAGCAGCGGATACGCGACCGTCCCGGCAAACAAGAAGCAACTGATCGGAATGAGGTACTTCAAACAGGTCGTCATGACTTGGTCGATGCGCAGCCGAGGCAACGTCCAGCGGACCCAAATCTGCACACAGACCAGCACAGACGATTTGATCAAGAACACCTTCAGGCCGATCACGTTCGCGATGAAATTCCCCAGCCCATCCGGGAAGGCCGTCTTGATCGCCGTGATGATTCCGAAGCCATCGTCCCAGCCGCCGAGAAACAACACGACCGCCAAACCGCTCACGAGGAACATGCTGGCGTACTCGGCCAGGAAGAACAGCGACCAACGGAACCCGCTGTATTCGGTGAGGAATCCGGCGACCAGTTCACTTTCCGCCTCGGCCAGATCGAACGGAGCTCGTTTGCAACTGGCCGTCGCGCAGGTGAAGTACACGAAGAACGCAAAGAAGTTGAACGGATGCAGGATGTTCCAGTTCCAGGCCCCGCCCGACTGAAGCAACGCGACCTCGTTCAGATTCAGCGTCCCGGCCGTGACGATCGGGCAAAGAGCGCAGATCGCCATCGGGATTTCGTAGCTGACCATCTGAGCCCCTTCGCGCATGGCCCCGAAGAGTGCCCACTTCGAGCCGCTCGAATAGCCGGCGAGAATGACCCCCAACACTTCGAGCGACAGAATC
>JAYSPO010001241.1:0-2801 GCA_043722015.1 Candidatus Kuenenia sp.
CGAGTGCGAATTCGTGAATCAATCAGCACTGACGCAGCGTGTCTTCATGGCTATACTCTATCCAGTACGATGCGAGGTTGGAGTGTGCCGAGTGTTTCCGAGGACAAGGTCATGCGAGTTCACGATTGGAGTCGAGTTGATGTTGGAACTTTCCACCACTTCCACCATTCGTGGATCGAGGAGATTCAACGTGCGTTGAATGGCGGCCTGTTGCCGGAATGGCTTTACGCATTAGCGGAGCAGCAAGTGTCCGAGTTTGGTCCGATGTATTGGCATTGCAGGCTCCCGGTGCGAAGGACGAAATGAAATCGAGCGAGCGTGACGACAGCAGCGACAATGGAAGTGCCACGGGTTTGATGGTAGCTCCTCCGCGAGTGGCAATTACGGTCCAGGGAGCGCAGGATTTTTATACGCAGCGGCAAAAATCCGTCACGATACGTCACGCAAGCGACGACCAGATTATCGCCATTGTGGAAGTCGTCTCACCCGGTAACAAATCGAGTCAGCAGCGATTGGAAGCATTCGTCCGCAAGGCGTGTTCATTGCTGCGGCAGGGGATTCATCTATTGGTGCTGGACCTGCATCTTCCCACACGTCGGGCACCGGACGGAATTCATGGAGCGATCTGGAACATCATTGGCAGCAGCAGCGATGAAGATTACCACCAACCCGCTGGCAAGCCTTTGACGCTCGTCGCATACCAAGCCAGATTGTATGTTGGCGTAACGGCGTACGTTGAACCGATTGCGATCGGTGATTCGCTGAGGGAAATGCCGCTGTATGTACACAACGAAGGTTATGTGTCCGTGCCTCTACAGGAAACCTACGACCGCGCTTTTGCCGCACTGCCTCGACGTTGGGCCCGCGTACTTGAACAATGATTTGCATTGAACTACGGCGAGCGACAAAAAGAGATTTATTCAGGTCCATCAGCGCGGAACGCGCTAGCGGGCATTGCGCACGGTGTAGGCCGGATCAAGCCCGCCGCTCATGCCGGAACAGCGCAAACCCGGATTTCTGGTCATCACACCCTGTCACATGGATCCAGGATGAATTGGCGGGCGACGCTCCGGCAATCATTGGGTTTGCTCGGTCCGGCCTACGATTCAGTGCGCAATACAGGTTAGCGTGCTCCTGATTCAAAGTGGGATAAGCTTCCTGCTTGTCATTGCTGTCAAAAAACATCGAACAAAACCGGGACAGGCACCCTCGCCTGTCAGTTTTGTGCAGCGTTTTCTGATCTGCCACGGGAGCCAGTCCCGGTTTTGTTAGACGTTCTAAATCAACTGATCGCTTGCGCAGTGCCGCTCACTGGATAAAACACCGGATCAAATGTACAGAAATCTCAATTGCGAAACAGACTTTCTGCGTCACCCTGATGTCAGATATTTTTCGGCAAATTTGTGGCAGGGCAGAAACATTCTGGCAAATCGGTGAACCGGCGGATGGAATACCCCATCGAAATATAAAGGATCTGCAACAAAAAGATTCACCAGCGACTACGGATCGCTGGTCATTGCAGTTCCGACACCATTGAATTAGGACATCGCCTGACATGCAGTCGAAAACGGTACTGGCTCCATTAACGATTTGCACATTTCTGGTGACAGGGGTGGTGGTTGCAACTCACATTCTGCTCAAACCAGAGGCTCTGGGGACCACAGCATCGACATCAATGCTGGATTTCACACTTGGCGATCCTGCGAACCCGGCGAGTTCAATAGAGGCGATGTCAAAGACGTTTTTGATGACTGGTGTCACTCCGGCAGTTCCCGAAGTCCGCACTATGCCTGTGATCCGGTCCGTGCCATGGGAACGCCAGGAACTGGGCCGTGAATTCCGTCGCGCTGGTGCGCAGCTGTCCTGCAGTCTGCTGGAACCGGGCTTCAGCGTCATTCAGCCACTGATTGCTCCTACGCCCGGTGCATCCGGGCCGATCGGACGACAGTCTGCATTCTCGCTCAATCTTGAAGTCGATCCGGCTGCAAAATCCGAACTGCCTCGCGTGACAAGAGGTGCGATCGAAAGTTACCTCAGTGCACATCAATTGACGATTCAGCCGGTGTATTACCACACTGCCGAAGGCAAGCCGTTCTTCGGTCCTCAGGTCCGCGCGGCATTCGTGGCTGTCGCCAGCCCGGAAAAGACGACGGAAACGGAAGCCATGATCGTCACCGCCATCAGGGAACTCAGAACGCTTGGGATTTACTGGGACGCGGAGACCCCATTCGTGCCGGAACAGGCTCGCACGATGATCCTGGCATTTAAGTACAGTCTGGACACCAATATCACCGGCACCGGAAAATCTACGTCGGATCAGGAGTACGAACTCTTGTTCCTGCATCTGCTCAAAGACTCAACTGCCACGGCACCAAAGCTGGCAGTGTTCGCCACATCCAACGGCCGGACTGAGCTGAATCTGCTTGAGACCTCCGATCCAATGTCGGCTCAGCAAAAATCCGTCATTGCCGCTCGTGTCCGCTTTGGCGAATTCAACATGATGGGAATGTATCCGGCAAATCCTGTGGTGACCGGCGTGTTCCATCAGGCGAAACTCTCGCTGCCCGTAGATTCTATGAAAGCCCTGCTGGAAGGCTTTGCAACCGGCAAGCCAAGATCGCTGTCTGACGTGCTGGATGAATTGAGCAGCCGAGGTGCGACAGGAGACACGAGTGACATCTTCAGTTCTCCCGCTGAAGTAACGCCAACTCCCCTCCCGAAAATTCCGGATTCTGCAGGCGAGAAGGCAGCAACAGACCCTGCAGGTGCGGGTGGTGCGGCCAAATAGACCAGCTTTGTGT
>JAYSPO010001242.1:0-4058 GCA_043722015.1 Candidatus Kuenenia sp.
TGGAAGGAATCGCAAATCCAATCCCTGAATTCTGCCCGGTCTTACTCGCAATCGCCGTGTTGATTCCGATCACCTCGCCATGAGAATTCAGCAACGGTCCGCCGGAGTTTCCAGGGTTAATGGCCGCATCAATCTGAATGACGGACTTGATCGATCGCGCCTGCGTCACCGGCAGCGTACGATCCAGGCTGGATATGATGCCTGTGGTCATGGTGCGTTCCAGACCAAACGGATTGCCGATCGCAAAAACCTTCATCCCGACTTTGAGGTTGGAGGAATCGGCAAATCGTACTGGTACGAGTGCTTCCGGAGCAGCCTCAATTTTCACCACAGCCATATCATTGATCGGATCCGCTCCGACAAGTTTGCCCTCATATTCCTGGCCATCGGACAGCGTGACCAGAATTCGCTGAGCACTCTCAATGACGTGGTTGTTGGTCAGGATGTGGCCCTGACGGTCAAGGATAAACCCCGACCCGGAATCTGAGGTCGGGTTGTCGCCGAACAATCCGCGAGCTGCACCGAATCTCGTCGCAATATTAGCAACGCTGCGATCGTTGGCTTCGTAAACAAATGCCGAGACCGCTTCATCGGGTGCGAGCCCGCTGGCGTCGTAAACTCGCGGCGGAATCATGTCGCTTAATGCATCGTCGAGCAGTGTGTCGTCTGCCGGGGATTGGAAAGAAATCCCCTGCGTTGCCGCGCGCTGCCGCTGGTCAGCCGTTGAAGGTGATTTTGGCGGCTGAGCGGCCGTGGCAGATGCCGGTGACGAGCCGCGTTGCAGCCATATCACCAGACACGCACCGATCAGGAATGAACAAAAACACAAGGCAGCGTTCTTCATCGCTGCTTCCTCCGTGGTATTATGGTCAGCCCGTTGTGACGTCTTGTGTCAGGATACAGTGCATCGCAATTCTTGACAAGATGATGCGACCTAACGGCCACCGCTGGCCAGTTCGTGAATCTACGCCGTAAGTAGGGTGGGACAAGCGACAGCGCCGGCCCACCATTTGGCCTGTGTGGTGGGCCTGCGCTCCGCTGGTCCCACCCTACAACATTCACAAACTGGCCAATCGTTGACCTAACGGCGATCTTCACCATCTTCTTCGGGTTCGTCGTCTTCGGGCTCGTCGTCGTCCGGTTCGTCGTCGTCAATGTCATCGTCTTCGTCGTCAAACTCATCAAAATCAGCATCTGGATGCAAAGGATCATCCGGGGAAAAGAAGAAATCTCCCAGGCCCATCGGCACAATGTTGCCGCCCAAAGACTGACTTTTGCGACTTGCCAGCGACTTCAGATCTGCCGCATCTTCTCCCAGACATTTTTCCAGTGATTCTCGCCAGGCATCGTCACGTGCAACCGGATGAGTCGGATCCTGAGCGATTCGCTTGAGCGCGAAACGCAGAATATTGATGCCGTCGCGGGTGGAAAAATCGAGGTTGAGCGAATGCGATTCCTGCAGGAAATCGACAGTCAGATTGAGCATCTGGTCGTCGGCGAACGGCAAATGGTACTTCAAAATTGCCAACTCATCTTCCCGCGCCGGATGGCCCAGAGTGAGTGTCGGCTGCAGGCGACTCATGATGTAATCAGGAATCTCAAACGTTGATTCGTCTTCATTCATCGTCACCGCACATCGAAAATCCGGATGAGCGGCAATGGTGATGCCCGCGACAATCGATTCTACGTAACGTCGATGATCGAGCAGCGGAGCAAGGCTGGCCCATGATTTTTCGTTCATGCGGTTACCCTCGTCCAGAATACAGACGCCACCGGTCAGCATCGCGGTCACCATCGGCGAAGCGTGGTAGGCGATCTTACCACTTTCCGCCAACACTGGCGTGACCAGCAGATCTTCCGGTCGAGTGTCCGCCGTACATTGATAAATGTACAAATCCTGGCCGCGTTGCCGTGCTCCGGAGATTGCCAGCGTGGTCTTGCCGATACCGGGCGTTCCCACCAGACGCGGGGTCAGAGGCAGGTCGCGTTTATCGACCACCAGCCAGCATGCGAGCAGTTGCTTGAGTACTTCTCTCTGCCCGATCCATTCGCCTTCGCTGGCGTCAGGAGTTCCAAGGTGCAGAGTGATTCCTTCGATCGAGTGAATTCGGCTCATTGATGTGTGCAGGGTCTTCGAAAGGTACAAAACGATTCCGACAGGACGCAGATGAGCGCGAATCGGCGAAGAATTGTCAACTGACAGCGGCCTGTGATTTCGGCAGCGAGCGTTTCCATGCGATAATGTCATCCAGAATAGTGTCCAGTCCCGAAGTCGGCTTCTGGCCAATCGTGGAAAACAATCGATCTACGTTGGGAACTCGTCGCTGAACATCTTCGAAGTCGTCACTGTATGCCTTACTGTATGGCATGAATTCAATCTGGACTTTGGGATCAACCTTTTCAATCACGCGTTTCGCCAACTGCAGAATGGACACCGGTTGGTCACTGCCGATGTTAAAGACTCTGCCCTGGGAGGCTTCGATGTTCATCAACTTTGTGATGCACTGCGTGATCTCAGACACATGCGCAAAGCAACGAACCTGCGACCCGTCGTCATAGACCACAACGGGTCCGTGTCTTAACGCGGCATCGACAAAACGGGGCACGACCATGCCATAGTTGCCGACCTGACGCGGACCGACGACGTTGAAGAATCGTCCAACGGTCACTCCCAGGCCATACTTGCGGTGATAGGCCAATGCGAGGAATTCGTCGATCGCCTTCGAGCAGCCGTAAGCCCAGCGAGGCCGACTTGTGGGGCCCAGATGCAGGTCATCGTCTTCAACCCACGATTCACCGGGATGCTTGCCATAGACTTCGCTGGTCGATGCCAGAAAGAACTTCTTGACATTGCCCTGCACAGCCAACCGCAGCAAATGATCGGTCGGATAAATATTCGTTTCAATCGTGCGCACCGGGTCATCCGCCACCAGTTTGACTCCGACGGCCGCAGCAAGGTGAAAGATCATTTCCACGCCATGCACCGCGTCGCTCAGAGCCACCTGATCGGTAATCGATCCGTTGCGAATCTCCAGACGACTGTTGTGCCGGACAGCATCAAGATTTTCAGCCCGCCCTGTCGACAGGTTGTCGAGTACCACGACGACATGCCCCTGACTCAGCAGCAGTTCCGTCAGATGACTGCCGATAAAACCGGCGCCTCCAGTGACCAGACACTTCGCCATGTGATTTAATGCCCTGTTTCAATCCTGCCGCTGCTTCCGTAATTCCATTGAAAGCCGTCGTCGAGAACTCCGTGACGCCTTCCGATCCGTATAGAATAGCAGCATCGATCACAGGTTTCGACCGTAGGAGGGCAGCAAACGCCGCATAACTCTCTGAGTCGAGTGACAGTGGTTCCTGGCGTACCGCAGCACTTGGCAGAGCACCGGACAAGCGAATTCTGGCCCCCCCCGTCCGGCTCGACTCGCGTCGGATCATTGCGCGGGTTGTTTCACCAGCCATGCGCAGGCATTTTTCAATAACCGGCGGAAGGCGGGTTGCTCGAAGTCGCCGACATGACCCAATGACGTATAAAACGTTGTGCCGCCGTCTTTGCGTCGATAGAGCCATGCCACCGGTTCAGCGGCGGTGTCCGGAATTGAGCCGATCAGCAGCGGCGTGGCTGTCGGCTGCAAAGGGCTGACTTTGTAAAGTGACCCCTTCCCTCTCAGGTCTACCGCGTGGATGCCCGCCAAAATGGGATGCTCTGCGGTACTGCCGGCGACGGTGATCGTGGTTTCGGGGCCTTCTCCATAATGATTCGTGTAGCTTCCACCAATGACATACCGATCAAATTCCGTCCAGTCAGCTCGCCCGTCCGGTGCCGGTTTGTCGCGCAGGCAAAAGGCGTGACTGGCCGTCCGAATCCCCATCACCGGTTTTCCGGAGCCAATGAAATCACGAATCAGCTGCAACTGATCCGGCGGAAGCGTTCGGCGGCGAACGCTGATCAGGGCCAGATCGGCCGACTTCAGGACGTCGAGACCCGGCAGAATACTGCCGTCCTGAGCGTCGCCGTAAACCAGACTCACCTTGAAATCCTTACCGAGTTCGTC
>JAYSPO010001243.1:0-2838 GCA_043722015.1 Candidatus Kuenenia sp.
GCCGGGGCTGGACTGAGCGGAGCGAAGGAAGCCCCGGGGTTTCGGGCTATCGCCCTCCAACCCCGGCCACCCGAAGATTAAGATTTGACAAAGCACTAGGGCAGCAGCGGGCTCCCGGGAATCCAGATTCTGGAGAATGCGGCAACGTCAACCTCTGAATCGGCAACAGTCCGTTCAACTCGCCTGGCCTTTATCCGCACATACGGCGGCACAAAGCGACCTCGGTACCCGAAATGCGCGACGTCCACCTTATAGTCGGCTCGTTTCGGTTCGCGCAGATCTTCAATCACGAAACCCGCCAGACACAAATCACCAACGATCTGTTCCAGTCGATGGAGATACTCCGTCGCACCAGTCTCCCGGTACGAAGTATCCTGCTGTTGAGGCAGCGGACCTTCGTGATAATACTCCACACCGATCACAAACTGCTGGCGCTCGTTCCGATGACTGACCTGCAGGCTGACGGGCTGTTTGTGCTGGCTGATATACAGTCCATGACTGCGCAGGACTCGGGAAATGCCGGCATACACCGGTTTGAGATCCGGCACATAACACGTACTCACCGGCTGATGGACGATATCGAACGACTCATCCGCAAACATGCTCAGGTCATCCATCGAAGTATGCACGGTCTGAACCTGAAACCGCCGGCGTCTGGCTTCGCGTGTATCCAGCCGCAGCATCGATTCGCTGAGATCCACAACGGTGACGCTGGCACCTGCAGCGGCATACAAGATGGACTGCCAGCCGCCACCAGACGCGAGGCACAGAACATTCAGACCGGCGACACTGTCAGGCAACCAGCCGCGTCCGTCGAGCGTCTGCATGGGTTTGCGGCATTCTTCATCCGTTGCGACGCGCGCGAACAGACTGTCGCTGTCGGCCAGTTGATTCCATGCCTGCTGATTTGCACTCCGGTAGTCCACTACTTCCTGCCATCCCTGCCGCGCGGTGGCTGGCCACCACTGCCGTTCTGCGAAGGTCGATTCCCCAGTCCGAAAATGATGGCCCCGATGATGCGCTGACGATCACGGGCGAAGGCGATAAATTTCACCAGTAGTTTTTGTTCAGGAGTTTGTGCTCGGCTTGACTGCGCCAGAAATTCCAGACGTGTGCTCGCTTCGTCCGACGGCATGATCATCAAGGAATGCTGTCGCGACTTGTCTCCCAGATTGACAAACGCCGCAATGATTTCATCTTCCGAAACTGGAAACTGTTTCGTCAATCGGTTGCCAAGGGCCATCGTGGACTGATCAAGAATGACGAGCAGATTTCGAAGTATCCAGAACCTGAAGAATGACTTTTCGGTATTGTCGGCGATGATCTGTTCAAACTCAGCATTCCAGGCGGCATCGCTCACATTTGCCAGTACTGCCTTCAGGATCTTCTCGCTCTGAACTGTCCTTGCTTCGCGATCCGGATCGATGCGGAACCGCTCGAACAGCCAAAGCGAAAGTGCCAATGAACGATGTTCTGACGATTTCAATTGCTGCACTTCGTCAGCGATTTCGGGTGGAAGTTGCAGGTCCTTCAGGGAATCCGCGATGATCTGTCCGCATTCGTCAATTGTCAGATGCAACGGCTGCAGGGATGTTTGTCCCCAATCGGCAAAATCAACGACGATTGTTTTTTCTGTCTCGGTCTGCTTGTTGATTCTGGCTTTCGCGAAGCCAATCTGATGTTCGCGACTCATCTCCGGAAAACTGTCCCATTCGGACTGAGACAACGAAGACCACCACGCAAAATACTTTTCCAATCCGTCCTTCAACTTCGGATCTTTCTGCACGGCTTCGTACAGCGCGATGATCTCACGTTTGCGATCGTCCGTCTGGATCGAAAACTCCCCGAAGCTCGCTTTCACCAATTTCCGCTGGTCTTCACTGAGTTCGCGATACTCGGCCAGGCGGCTGTTGAGCATGGCGTGTTCCTGACTGCTGCTGCCCACGACAGCCACCGCCGCCGCACCGCCCAGCGCGATGCACACTCCTGGAATGAGAACGTCCGTCAGAAAATCTGAAAGTTTCATGGCTGCTCCTCACTGACTGGCGAAGTCTTCGCGTTTTCGGAAACCTCTTTCAGGAATTCCACATCAGGAATGCGCCAGAGCTTTGGATACTGCTGATACAGATCAAGATCTTCCAGAATCTGTGCATCGGTCGGATCGGTACGTTCGCGGCGTGCGTTCCGCGACAGCAGCAAGCCAGACGAACACGCGATGAATCCTGCCAGACACCAG
Organism: Candidatus Kuenenia sp.; assembly: GCA_043722015.1. Lineage (GTDB taxonomy): Bacteria > Planctomycetota > Planctomycetia > Planctomycetales > Planctomycetaceae > SXXK01. The sequence goes on from JAYSPO010001243.1 coordinate 2,237, forward strand.
ATCAGCCAGCGTGCGATCACGGACCAGGGCAGATTTGTTTTGAGCGACCAACGGCGATCAATTGCTCTGTCAGCGTCGCTCTCGGCAGAAACGGTTGAAATGGACGCCAGTGTTTTCTGAGTGAACTCACCGCTGGCTGTGGCTTCTTCGAGTGAATTGAGCAACTGCCATGTACGGTCCAGGGACTCTGCGTTCCTGCGCAGCGGCGGATTTGTGAGCAGCAAATGTTCCACGCGATCCGCATCCTGTTCCGGCAATTCGCCGTCCAGGTACGCAACCAGTTCCGCCGTCTGAGGGTCTTCTGCTCCCTCGATCTCGTCGTGTTCCGGATTGTGGTTTTGATCCGCCATCTGAATTGCTTAAATCAATGTCCGATTCAATGGATGTCCGACACACAGGCGATGATCATGGCTGACCGGGTGTCACAGGAATTTCTCAAGTGATTCCTTGAGCTTACCGCGTGCGCGCGACAGCAACGACTTGACCGCTACTGTACCGAGCCCCATGATTTCTCCGATTTCTTCATAACTCATTTCTTCAAACTTGTGCAGGATTACTGCAGTACGCTGTCCTTCGGTGAGTTCTTCCACAGCGTTCCGCAC
>JAYSPO010001244.1:0-1625 GCA_043722015.1 Candidatus Kuenenia sp.
TGTTCCGTCTGGAAATGTGCGTTTTGATTTTGCGAGAATTTTTCCCATGATCCTATCCCTTCGCCGCCACAAACACGCCGCACCCCATATGCCGTCTGCCGCCGATGCCGGTTTCCTGGAGGGCAATGGATTCGCTGGCGAGCAGGCCTTCCAGGATGACTTCAAAACCGACGACTTCTTTGTTGCGAATTCTGATCGTGCGGCGTTTGCCGATGGTAAAGATCACTCGTTCGCTGATTTCCAGAGCGTCCAGTTGTCGGCGGACGGCTTGGGCGAAGGTTTCGGCGTCCATGAAACCTTTGATGGTGACAAGGCGGCTGCGAAGAGCTGTCGCAGGTTCCAGGCCCTGGACTTTTGGGACTCCGAGTCTCACCTGACGATCGCCGATGGTTACGGTCTTCCCGGCCAGACCGACAAGATCGCCAATGCGTTCCTGTGGAGTTCGCACCTTGATCGTGCTCCAGGGCATCAACTGCAGCATCCGATCGCCGATCTGACGGCCGCAAATCGGATGCACGGCGATGCCGTTCTCCGAATGAACGGTCGATAGGGCGCTGGAAAGGCCAGCGTAAAGGTGATAGCCGTGATCGACGGCGATCGCGGATGTCGAAAAAACGGGGAATTCAAGGTCAAGTTGCATGGGAGGTTCCTTGTTTTAGCACATGCAACAAAAGTAGCCATCACTCTCTGAGTGATGAAGCCCGGACCAAAAACGCTCGCGTTTTCGGGCCGCGTCACTCGGAGAGTGACGTCTACTTTGATTTTTGTCACATGTGACTGTGTTCAGTGTTCAGAGAGCCGAACTGTTCCAGTAATCCGGCGTACCGTTTCATCATAATGTTGAGGTCTGTTCCAATCTCTTCTACCAGTTCATGCGGCTCCAGCACTGCCGCGTTCGGCCCAAAGCTCATGATCCAGCGCTTGATTTCCTGAGTATCGGGCAGGCTGAATTCGGCGATCAGTGAGCCATCAGGCTGTGGCATCAGTTTTTGGCTGCCGTGCCAGCGGGATTCCTGTACGTATCGTGCGACGTCGCGGGCGAAATGGATGCGGATGGTCTGCAGTTCCGTTGAGCCGCTGCGGAAGACTCCGAAGCTGTGTTCCAGCCAGTCTGCGAGGTCGAAGTCGTGCGGAACCGCTGCAGACAGTTTCGTCGAATGCACGTCTTCGATGCGGTCCATCTTGTAAGTCCGAATCTCGCCGCGACGACTGGACCATGCAATCAGATACAAACTACCTCGGTGAAACACAAAACCCTGAGGATAAACTTCCTGCTCGACGGGCTCCGTGGCACGATCCGACTGGTAGACGATGAGTGACACGAGGTGATCTTCAACGGCCACCATAAGACGATCAATCAGTTCGCTGCGTTTTGTATAGTCGCTTGAGCCCACAGTGGTTGCATGCAGTGATAAGGCCAGTTTTTTTAGATAGTTGATCGCAGAAGGACCGAGCGCTCCACGAATCTTGCTGAAGACTTTCTGCTGTCCATCCCAGAATGGTGTCCCGGCCAGTGGTTCGAGAAACTGTCGTCCCATATAGATTGACAGCAGGTCGGTAATCGTGAACCCGAAATTGTCCTCAAAGCCTTCGACTCGCCAGCGTTTGACACCGCGATAGCCGAC
>JAYSPO010001245.1:0-1818 GCA_043722015.1 Candidatus Kuenenia sp.
ACCGGAGTGCAGCCCGCGCATCAGGCCTTAATTCTCGCCTGGAGCCCCGATGGTCAGTTGATTGCGATGCCCAATCAGTCGGGCAACATCACAATTCGCGAAGTTGTCTCGTCGCGCATCGTGTCCACGCTGTCGAGCAATGAGTCTGTGATCTCGGGGATCACATGGCACCCGTCCGGCAACTATCTCATCACCACATCCTGGGCCGGCGAGACATTGCTGCGCCATGTCTGGACAGGCCGCACGCTGATCCGCAGTCACGAATCGCTCGACGCAATTGCGTTCAGCGAAGACGGACAGCGAATTGGCTGGCAGTTTCAGTCGGGATCAATGAAGATCGCAGAGTGGTCGCCGGGGCATGTGATTGATCTGCCATGGAATTCGCAGAATCACACAGAGCTGCCTGCAGGAATCTGCATTCATCCGGACGGACGGCTGGCCACCGTTTACTCGCTGGCGGGATGTCAGCTGTTTGATCTCGAAACGGCATCCGTGCTGCATCGTATTCCTCTCGAAGGAACACTCGCTGCCGAGTTTTCGGACGCGGGCGACAGTCTGGTCGTGTTGACTCGCACCGCCGCCATGCACTGGCCGATTCGAAACGGTGTGGGCGAGGATACTGTTGAATTCTCAATGGGACCGCCGCTGAAAGTGCCAGTCCCATCGTTGCAGAATGGCGTCATTGCGGCAGGCGGTCGTACAGCTCTGGTTCGTACCACAGCTGTCGCAGACAGACTGACACTGCTGCAACTGTCAGACGGCGCTGAACTCTGGCAGGCAGGTGAGTCTGCTCCGGGATTGGATGTCGCTCGGCCGGGGCCTTTTGCTGTCCGGCGCGGCTGGCGAGCCTCGCAGGCAGAAGTTTACGACTTCAGAACAGGCAACAAACTGGCCGTCCTGCATGTCGGATTTGGTGCAGTGCCTTCAGCTTCGCCAGACTCGAAGTACTTTGTCTCAACGTCGCTGCATCAGCTCCAGTTCTGGAATCCACAGACGTGGCAGCCCCTGGACGCGATTCCGCTGGATGCCCCGGTTGTGGGCGCGAACGCCATGTTTCACCCATTGGAATCCCTGATGGTTGTCCGGCTGATGCCCAGTCGTCTCGGACTGATCGACCCTGCAACTCGCAACGTTATCGCCCGCATTGATGAATTGCAGGATTACTGGAACACGGGCAATGCATTTTCGGCAGACGGTGAATACTTCACTGAACTCAGCGGAGACCCGGGCGGCGCGCGTGGCTGGAAGCTCGGTCGCATGCGACGAACGCTGGCTCAGCATGGACTGGACTGGGGCCGGACTGATTCTGCCGCAACGCAGAACAGCACCACTCCACCATCCGCCGACGCGACGGCACGCCCCCTCGTCGTCCGTCTGAAAGTTACAGATGCTGTTCAACCAGGGCCGGGCGATTCACTCAGATCTGCACGCGATGAATTGCAGGCAACTCCTTCAGATCCACGCCTGCAGAACATGGTCGCCTGGCGACTGCTGATGGCTCCCGCCGAACTGCGAAATGACATCGAGGCTCTGGAACTGGCACGATTCTGCAATGCTGCGGTCTCCGATTCTGCCGCCTACCGCAATACGCTGGGACTTGCCTGCTACCGGAACGGACTCTACGCCGAAGCCGAGCAACTGCTGCTGAAGAATCTGCGAACGTCCCGCCCGGAAGACCTGACGCTGGATCTGATCATCCTGTCCATGATTGCATGGAGCAACCATCAGTCGGCTGCCAGCGACGCATTCCTCACCTGGGCCGAAAACAATTTTGCCGAACATCCTCCCGCCGATGAGGTTGGACTGAATGAAATTCAA
>JAYSPO010001246.1:0-4654 GCA_043722015.1 Candidatus Kuenenia sp.
TGCCGCAAATCGGACGGCGAACCCGGCTGGAAAACCATCTGGCGAGGTCTCGATACTCTCCTCGTCGCCATCCGCGGATACCGCGCTGCGGTCAAAAAAATATGGGTAAGGATGAGTCCGGCAGAAAGGACCTACCAAACACAGTCCTTTCCGGCAGAAAGGACCTACCAAACACAGTCCTTTCCGGCAGAAAAGACCTACTTTAACAATCATCCGCGACTGCACCCGACGTCTCAATTTCTATCCCAGTCGCTGCCGTTCAATCGACTCGGCGAGTTGTTCAACAATGCCCGCTACGAAGCGATCCAGGTTGCTGGCGGCGTTGTTGGTGCGTTCGCGCCATTGGTTCATGACGGCGATTTTTCGCAGGCCCTTGAATAGCGTTCCCAGTGCCGAACCTAGCGCACGGCTGGTGGGATGGAAGATCATTGAGGCGGCTTGCTCGGGGATTTCTTCGTCGATCGAATCCACGGCCACGCGAATCGCCATGAAACGAATCGCGCGTTCCTGACAGACCTGGGCGACCGCAAGGCTGCCAGTATCGGCGGCGAGCCCTGGAAAGCGGTCTCGCAGCGCCTGCTTGTCCGACGGCGTCACCGGATGGTCATCGGCCACGATCAGCTTGCCCACATGGATGCGCTTGCGGGCCGGGATGCTGCACTTCACCGGCAGGCTGTTGACATGCGTGTCGCTGATCTCGTTCGCGATCACGATGTCACCGGGTCGCACGTCTTCGGACAACGATGAACTGAATCCTACGGACAGAATCCACGAAGGACGATGCTCAGAGATCAGAAGTTCCGTCGCGGCTCGATGTGAGGCGAATCCTTCATCGGCTTCAATCAGTGCGATGCGCGTGGTTTCTCCGAGAAAGCCACCGCGCACGGTCATTTTCTTTTCGGAATAACTCCGCGTGCGATCGAGACGTTTCAGGAACGCCTTCACTTCACCTTTGTGAGTACACACGATTCCTATGTCAGCGGAAGATCGGTCCGGAGCCGTTTCTTCCGCAGCAGGTTTCTGTTTCGTGCCTTTGCCGGAGTTACTCACGCTGACGCCTCAAAGTCCTTCATGAACTGTACCAGTGCATCAACGCCTTCGGGTGGAAATGCGTTGTAAATGCTCGCACGCATCCCACCCACGCTGCGATGGCCCTTGAGCCCGCTGAAGCCCTTCGCCTCGGCGGCTTTGACGAACGCATTGTCCTTGTCTTCGTTGCCGGTGACGAAGGTCACGTTCATCATCGAGCCGCTGCCGGGGCGTGCCGTTGATTTGAACAGCGTACTCTGCTTCAGATAATCGTACAGCTTCGCGGCCTTGGCTTTGTTGCGCACGTCCATTGCCGCCAGACCGCCATTGGACTTGATCCAGCGGAAGACCAGCATCATCAGGTAGATGCCGAATGTCGGTGGCGTGTTGTACATGGATTCATTTTCGGCATGAGTCCTGTACTGCAGCATCGTCGCCAGATTTTTGTTGCCCGCCTCGACAAGATCTTTGCGGACAATGACGAGCGTGACTCCGCTGGGTCCCAGATTCTTCTGCGCACCGGCGTAGATCAGACCGTACTTACGAACATCGATCGGGCGACTGAAGATATCGCTGCTGGCATCGCAGACCAGAAACGCGGAGTCCGGGATGCCGTCAGGCTCCTTGCTGAACTGCGTGCCGAAGATTGTGTTGTTCGACGTGAAGTGAACATAGGCCGGGTTGTCGCTGTACGTGCAGGCGTCCGGGATGTAGTTGAAGTTGGCGTCCTTGCTGGTGCAGGCGACGTGGGTCTTGCCGCTGGACTTCGCTTCTTTCAAAGCCTTTTCGGCCCACACACCTGTGACCAGATAATCGGCCGTGCGATCTGCGGCAAGAAAATTCATCGGCACCATCGAAAACTGCAGCGACGCTCCGCCCTGCAGGAATAGCACGGCGTAGTCGTCCGGGATTCCGGCGAGTTCGCGACAGAGTGTTTCTGCCTCGGCAGCCACGGCCATGAACGGTTTGCCGCGATGCGAGTGCTCGCAGATGCCGATACCCGTGTTCCCGAGAGACAGCAGGTTTTCGCGGGCTTCTTCGAGCACAGTTTCGGGCAGGACGGCCGGACCGGCAGAGAAATTCCAAATGCGGCGAGTCATCGCGGCGTCAGCTTTCGTTTCGGAAGAAAATCATCGTGCAATTTCAAAACGCACTCACGTGTGCCGCATTTTGCGCGAAACCAATATGCCTGTCGAACGTGAAAAACAGCAGAGTCGCTCTGGCTATTGGTGGGAATAAGTCGAACCGCTGGAACGCCCGGAGTTTACCATAGCCCCTGGACGATTTCCTTCCGCACCACTGCCATCCGAAGCCAATTGACACAACTACACCCAAGGTTAACATAAGTACAGATCAATTTGTCTCGAGCGATTCGACCTTCGTCCTTAAATCGATGGAAGCAATCAGTTTCCGCCAGCTGGATCATTCTATCTGCTTTAGTCCCAGCGGCGTAGAATTGCAGATGCGCCGAACGCAAAGGCATTAAGTTGCACAGATCCATGGCGAATCATAAAGGAGGGCAGGCAATGTCCACGATCTCAGTCAATTTACCAGACCACTTGAAGTCGTATGTGGATGAGAATGCCAATCTTGGAGGATTCGCAAGCGCGAGTGACTACATCGTTTCGCTCGTTGCGGCAGCGCGCGAAAAGCAGAGCGAGACCGAGCAGGCATTGATCGAGGGCATAAATAGTGGTCCGTCTGAAGAACTGACCAGCCAGGAGTGGCAGTCCGTGAGAAATCGCGTCGCAGCCAAAGGATTGTAATCGGTGGGCGAGCCAAAATTGATCGTCAGGCGACCGAAGGCGGCGGAGGACATCGAACGTCACGCAATGTTCATCGCGCAGGATAACATTGAATCCGCATTGCGGTTCCTTGATGCCGCAGAACAAACAATCAACAACCTCGCGATTTTCTCAACAAGCGGCGCGCCGTTTATCTCACGCATGCCGGAACTTCAGGGAATTCGCACGAAGTTGGTAAAGAAGTTTCCCAATTACGTCGTGTTCTACATCGAGCGTGAAGACGTGATCGAAGTCGTTCGCGTACTTGGTGCCGGGCAGAATACGGAGGTCGAGATCTGGGGAAACTGAGGCCGAGTCACATATTTGGTCGGGAACGAGGACTTCGGGGCACGATTCTGACTGCTTGTATCGTTCGGACCTGGGTCAGGAAACTGGTGATTCAGGAACCCTGAATTTCCCTGTTTTTGGGGGTATTTCCGTTCGTGCCGGACCTTTGCTGAACGTGACAAACTGAGGGCCCTGACCATACCGCAACCTGCCGAAATCTGTTAGCATTCGTCGTTCGCAAAAAGGTCTTCCAGCGAGTGTTTCACCGAACCTGCGTGAGTTTGCTTTTTCGGTCGCGACAGGATTCCGTCCATCCCGGCCGGGCAATGTCGGGTCGCAGGCGCGAATGAATTTGATTTTCGAAACAGGGTCACACATGCAGCTGTCATGCAATCGAGCGTTGTTTTCTTCCGCATTTTCCATTGCCGCCTCAGCAGTTCCTTCGCGAACGCCTAAAGACATTCTGCGCAATGTCTTCATGTCGGTCACCAATTCCGGTGTGGAACTCGTCGGCACAGATCAGGAAATGGCGATTCGCTACGCCGTGAGCGGTATCACGACAAGTTCCACCGGCGATGCCCTGCTGCCGACTCAGCGAATGTCATCCATTCTGCGTGAGCTGCAGGACGAGCAACTGGAACTCACCATCGACGAGCAGAATATTACGCTGAAAGCGGCATCAGCCAAATTTCGACTCACGTCCGAAGATCCTCGTGAGTATCCGCCGGTTCCTCAATTCAGCGACGAGAATTATTTTCGCATTCCGGCCCCTGTGTTTCGGCAGATGATTCGCCGCACAACATTTGCCACCGATACCGAAAGCACTCGTTACGCTCTGGGCGGTCTGCTGCTGGAATTCAATGAAGGCATGGTCACGCTGGCCGCGACCGACAGCCGACGTCTTGCCGTGGCCACTGCCGCGTGTGAAAAACATGGCACACCGGAAGCACCAGCCAAGGCAACGGTCGTGCCGACGAAGGCCATGTCATTGCTGGAACGATCGATTGATCCACAAGCCGAGTTCGTAGACATCGCGGTACATGAAAACGACGTCATGATGCGTTCCGGATCGTGTGTGGTTTACAGCCGTCTGGTCGAAGGGCGATTCCCGCGTTATCGCGATGTGATTCCTCGCAGTGGCAATGTCAACGTGCCGCTTCCAGTCGGACCGTTCTTCGCTGCCGTCCGCCAGTCGCAGATTATTACCGATGAAGAAAGCCGTGGAGTCGATTTTCAGTTTGGTGGATCGATGTTGACGCTCAGCAGCCAGGCCAGTGCCATCGGTGAATCCAAAATTGAACTGCCGATCGAATACGATCACGATGAAGTCAAAATCACATTCGATCCAAAGTACGTCGCCGATTTTCTGAAGGTGCTGGGGCCGGAGACTCTGGTCGATCTGCAATTGACCGATTCTGATACGGCCGCCGTATTTCGCGTCGAAGATTCGTACACGTATGTCATCATGCCGCTGGCGCAGGATCGGTAGTTTATGGTTTGTAGGCCGGACCAAGCGCAGCGCCGTTCCGGCAAGGTGTCTGGCAGTTGCCGGA
>JAYSPO010001247.1:0-5004 GCA_043722015.1 Candidatus Kuenenia sp.
AAAGATCAGGTCGATTCGCTGCAGGCCGTCGGGGTCTCCGCCGCCTGCATCAACAGCATGCAGACTGCTCAGAACAAACGCGAAGTTGCGGCGCTGATCAGGCGGCGTGAACTTAAGCTGCTGTACATTGCCCCGGAACGTCTGGTGCAGCCGCAGACAATTGAGTTCCTGCAGGAAGCAGGAGTCTCCTTTATCGCGATTGATGAAGCACACTGCATCAGCCAATGGGGGCACGATTTTCGACCGGAGTACCGCCAATTGCGTTGCTTGAAAACGGCGTTTCCCGGCGCGGCGGTTCATGGCTATACGGCGACCGCGACGGAACAGGTGCGTGCCGACATTGCGGAACAGCTCGGGATCGCGGATGCGGAGATTCTGGTCGGTTCGTTTGATCGTCCAAACCTCCATTATCGCGTTGAACGCCGCACAGACCCGACCGGCCAGCTTCAGCGAATACTGCAGCGACACAAGGGCGAATCAGGCATCGTGTACTGTATCAGTCGCAAGAATGTTGACAGTACCAGCGATTCGCTCAATCGTCTCGGCTTCAAAACGCTGCCCTATCACGCCGGCATGTCCGACGAAGATCGCCGGAAAAACCAGGACGCATTCATTGACGAAGACGTCAACATCATCGTTGCGACGGTCGCGTTCGGCATGGGGATCGACAAGAGCAACGTACGTTTCGTGATCCACGCGGAGATGCCGCGGTCGCTCGAAAACTACCAGCAGGAAAGCGGTCGCGCGGGACGCGATGGTCTGGAAGCGGAATGTTGTCTGCTGTATGCCGCGAATGATACGGATACCTGGGAATACCTGATGAAGGACACCGAGGATCCCGCTGTGCGACAGGCCGGTCAGCGAGCCGTGTCGGCCATGCAGCAGTATTGCGTGAGCACTCGTTGCCGCCATCGACAGCTGGTGGAACATTTCGGGCAAACGCTCGAGAATGAAAACTGCGGAGCGTGCGATTTTTGCCTGAACGAAATGCAGCCGGTCGATGAGCCCATGATCCTGGGACAGAAAATCCTGTCATGTGTCGTGCGCCAGGGCGAGCGTTTCGGTGCGGCATATACGACTCAGGTGCTCCGAGGTTCAAAAGGAAAACGGATCGTGGAAAACGGCCATGACAAGCTGAGCACGTGGGGACTGCTCAAGGACGAACCGGAACCTCAGCTGCGGAACTGGTTCGATCAGTTGTTGTCACAGGGTTTTCTGCGTCAGGTCGGTGAATACAACACGCTGGAAGTGACACCGCTCGGACGTCAGCTACTGAAGGGGCAGGCGACACCCATGCTTCTGCGATTGCAGGTGGCTGAGTCGGCTCAGCCTTTGGACGATCAGTGGCAAGGAGTGGATCGCGAACTGTTTGAAGAACTGCGTGGCATGAGGAATCGCCTGGCGGTTCAGAAGCAAGTGCCTCCCTACATCATCTTCAGCGATGCAACGCTGCGCGATCTGGCACGTCAACGTCCATCAAATGTCGCCGTATTGACCCGGATTCACGGGATTGGAGCACAGAAACAGAAAGAATTCGGAGCGGTCGTGCTGCATACGATCAAAGAATGGTGCCAGACGCACAATGTTGCCATGAATATCGAAACGCAAAGTCCAGTCATTGCCCGTTCCGGCGGCAAGAGCCGTTCTTCGCAGACGAGTGAAAGTGCGTCAGCAGAATATTTTGACCTGTTCGAACAGGGGCTGTCGATTGAGGATGTGGCGAATCAACTGGATCGCACGGTCGATACGGTCAGTAAGTACCTGGGTGAGTACATCAAGGCCCATCGGATAACCGATATCGATCCCTGGATTCCTCCGAAGCTGCAGAAATTGGTGCAGCAAGCCATTGGCCAGGTTGGCTGCGAACGCCTGAAACCCGTTTTTGAATATCTTGAATGCCAGGTCGATTACGCGCGCATCCGCATCGTCGCCACAGCATGGGAAATCCAGCAGTCAAACACAGCAGACGAAGAATGAAACCAGAAGTTGTCGTGAGAAAATGCAATTCGTCGCGCAAAGTTCATGGTCATCGCTTGAGATTCGCCGCCGTTGGCTGAATAATGCAGGGCTCGCGAATTGCTCAATCAGGGGCAAAACGCTGTCTCCAATCGCGGCGGGTCCAGCCTAACCGGGTCAGGTCCGAGAGGAAGCATCCCTGCGGTCACGGTATTCGGGTGCGTGCGGAGACAGCGTTTTGCCCCTTTTTACTGCGCGATGACTAATCCTCTGTTTCATGTTGAAGTTAAGGAATTTGAGGCTCCAATGACGTTGTGCATGTGGTCGCGTGGATTGCGCTCGGAGTAGGCCGGACCCAAGTCCGCCTCGCGTGCCGGAACAGCGCAAACCCGAGTTTCAGGTTGTGACACCTTTTCGGCAGGACTTGGTTTAATTGGCGGTCGCCGGTCCGGCATTTGCCTGGTTTGCTCGGTCCGGCCTACCGTGCGATGCGCAAAACAGGCTAGAATCCTTTTGTTTCAATTGAGAGCCAGAAAAGCGTTTTGCAGGAATTGTCGCAATGCGGACTTCTGTTGGTCGATGCATGCTGAGCGTGCTGTTGACGCTGTTGTGCAGCACCAGCATTGCGGAAGCACAACCGGTGTCAGAAGATTCTTCCTCGCAGCGGATTCTTCCGTTACCTGAGGGCAGGCTGTCCGATGTGCAGACTCAAATGCAGCTGCTGCAGAAGTTGCGGTCACTGGTCGCTGCTTCTGAGGACACTCCGGAAATCGACGACAAACAGTTGGAACAGTTGCAACAGGCACTGAAAAAGTTACAGGAGCAACTGCCACCGGGCATCAAGCCTCCTGATCTTGATTCGATCCCGAAGGAGCAGCTGGATCAAGCGATGTCGAATCCTGCGATGCAACAGCAATTGAAGAAGTTGCTGGAGCAGTTTTCGAAGGATGGCCTGCTGCCGAAGAATGAAGGCGATGCAGAAGACTCCCCGTTGCCTCCGATTCCCGGGCGAAAAGAACAAACTCCGACGCAGCCGCAGCAGCAACCACCAACGCGGCAGCCGGCGCAGACACCGGCACCAACAAAGCCCGGCGATCAATCGTGGGAGTCGCTCAAGGATGCCATGCAGAAATTGTCTGAGATCGCTCAGGAGGGGGGAACTAAGTCGCCACAGAATGATGAAGTGACACCGCGTGTCGATGCTCCCAGGGATCGCGACAATGCGTCGCCGCGCACGCCCCCGAAACGCAGCAGCGGCGAAGAACGACAACCTCGCACAGATCCACCTCGGGCCGATCGCAACAGCGTTGAGCGAAGTGACGCTGAGCGAGGTGACGCTGAGCGAGGTGAGGGCGACCGTGGGGATGATGAAGCAGGCAAGCATGAAACGCAGCCGCCATCGTTGCGGGCCTTTCAGGACTTGCTGGAACGATACAAGGACACTCAGCAAAACCAACAGCCTCGCAGCGATGGAACGCATGGCTCTGAGCCCGACGATGCACGCCTGCCTGAAGTTCGCCCCGGAATGCGGTCGCCTCGCACAGCGAATGAAGGAAGTGCCTCGGAACCGGACCCTTCGAAACGTGTGATTCGACGTCCTGATCGTGCGAAGCCTGTTGAACCGCCAATCAACTCTGGTCCGAGGACGTCAGACCAGGGCGAAGTTTTCCCGCCTGTGAAAATGCCGTCCTCTGGTAATCTACCGTCGCCGACCGGAAATGATGACGGCTTTGATCAGACAACAGAGCAGCAGTCGCGGAATTCTTCCGGATCACATTCATTCGAGGAATCAATGCCCTCCGTCGCTGAATTCCTGAAGGAGCAACTTGGCAAGGGATTTCCGAATCCCGGCACTAACGAAGACGTTGGAAACTCCGGATCATCCGGCACAAATGCACGTCCAGGATCAACACCGCCCCGGAATTCTGGTCGTCGTGACTCGATGCAGCCTGGCACTCAGGATGCGGCCGCCGGAACCGAACAATCGGGGATCGATGTTCGCAGCGAGCTGCAAAAGCGGGGCGTCCGTGGCACACTTGATAAGATTATTGAAAAGGCAAAGGAAGAATCCAGAGCCCAGAGGAAAGCTGAGCAGCAGGCGAAACAGGAGTCGATTGCCGGTCAGCCTGGTACGGTCGATCAACCTGGAAATACAAGCCGTCAAGACGCTCAGGCAAAGAGTCCCGGTGACGCAGGTCTGCAGAAATCGCTCACGGACTTGCTGGGTGGTATGGACGACAGTGTGGAAGATGTGATGCAGAACGCGAAGTTCAATGACAGGTCTTCGGAGTCGCCGCGATCCCGCAATTCGACACGACAGCAGTCTCCCACTGATTCTGATTCCCGCATCAACAAATGGAATGACGCAGCGTCCGATTTTCTATCAGATCTCAGTAAAGCTCCGTCGGCTCCGGCTTCACCGCGATCGTCGTCCGGTGGCGGCGGTCCTGTTTCTGCTGAAGCTCCGTTGGCGATCGGATCATTTTTTCTGGTCGGTCTGGGACTCCTCGGAATTGTGGCCGTCACCGCCTTTCTCATGCGTCGACCGTTGCTGAAACTGGTTTCCGATGCGACCGGAATCGCCAGTCCTCAACGCGCAGTCCGCCAGCCGGGTGATATCCGCTCGCGGGAAGACGTCATCTCCGCGTTTCACGAACTGGCGTTGAATCCGAAAAAACTTGTTGAATCCTGGTGGACGCACCGCGCCGCGGCGACGAAGCTTGCTGCGGAGTCGCCGCAACAGGGCAACGCGGTCCAGACACTTGCCGAAATCTATGAACAGGCACGCTACCTGCCAGACGATGTTGAACTTCCTGCCGACAAAATTCAATCTGCTCGAACCGCATTGGCTGAGTGCCGCTAGTGTCCTGTCGATGGTTGATTTTGGGGTACGATGGGCATACTTGCCCGTCAAAACGCAGTCGGACAAGAATGTCCAACCTACATTTTAAGACTTGACAGAGCACTAGTGTAGAATTTTACAAACACGAGGGGAAATCAAGACTTTGTTCGGTCTATTTCGTCGCTGCACGCCTGCGAAACGGCATT
>JAYSPO010001248.1:0-3445 GCA_043722015.1 Candidatus Kuenenia sp.
GGGCTGACGCCCAGCCGCTCGCCGTCCCGCAACGCTATTCTGCTTCTTCGAGCAACAACATCAGCAAGGCCTGCTCCATTTCCTCCGGCTTGAAACCGAACGGCCCGCGACCGCTTTTGTAGGCGACTTTGCCATGCGTATCGATTACATACAAACGAGCTGGCATGCCGCTCCAGGCATTGCCGACGGTATCGTTGATGTCATCAATGAGCAATGGCATAGACGGATTGAGTTTGGCAGCACATTGCTCTGCAATGGCTTGCCGCTCCTCGAATGTTGTCGGTTGAGCAAATGTCACGCCCACTTTGTCGTTTGATTTCATCGCCCAGCCATCAGTCGGATGTGCTTCACGGACATAGACCAACAGGAAGTCGGCGTTGGCTTGCTGACGCTCTCGGACAGCTTCGACGGTTGGATATGTGGATCGAAAAGGACCACAGGTGAAGTTGCCGAAGACAAGGACAACGGGCTTCCTGCCAATTCGGTCTGACAGTCGAATCGAGTCACCACCGCCCAACGGACGAAGCTCGAAGTCGGGAGCTGGCTGATCAATATCGGGGCCTTCCTGCAGAGAACCGATCTCACCAGCCATCAGGCCCTTGATCAGAGTGTCTTTTTCCGGCATGTCACCGGGAGAAAATCCACTGCCCGGCGGAATCAGGGCATCGCGAAGTTGTTCAGCGCGGATGGCATCGCCGTCACCAGCGATTTTCGTGAAGAACGCCTGCCATTCGTCTGCCGTGAGCTTGCCGTCACCGCTGGGATCAATCCGTCGAAACATGCGGCCAACCATGTAAGCCTGGCGAACCCATGGATTGTTGTCGGACCAGTCAAGATCTGACGCGGAGATACTGCCATCGTGATCTCGATCGAGCATCCTGATGACTGTTTCATCGCCCTGAAACTTGTCTTTCGCCAGCGACTGATCAGGAACGACGCCGCTTCGCTCGGCCAGCCACGGCCATGAGAACCGACTTTCCGCCGGACCAAACCAGCCTCCGCTGCCATCCAACTGTCCGCCTTTCGCGATGACCAGATACATCGACACCGCCTCGGGCATTTCCTTGCCCTCGTACGCAGCTTCGATTTGTTCGGGTGTATATTTCAGGAGTTCCGGGCCAGGGGCGGGAGGTTCCTTTGGCGCAGCCGCACTTGCCGGCAACTGTTGATGCTGATCGTCGTCAGAGGCTGATGGCTCCTGTCCAAACGCTGGTCTCAACAACGCCAGCGCAACCATCAGAGGAGTATGAATCCATCGAATCATTACCGTTTCTCCAAATGTCGGCCCGAACAGAAAACTCTCAACGTTGGCACTAAGCCGCGACGTTGTTTTTGTTCAGAAAAATCGTGCTGGATGATATCGACAGGATTTCCGCGTGTCACGGCATCGAAGACGCTGACGGTCGATCTGTCGCGTCATCACTTTTCAATCGCAAGGCCAGCGGCTTCGGTGACTCGATCAAAGTAGGCACAGCTGGCCACATGATTGATCGTCTGAACGACGTTGCGAGGCCCAGTCAGGTCAAGCGCCGACGCGGCATCTTCGTCGGTCAATGCGATGGGTGAAGCAGCGAGGTGCTTTGCAAACATGAACAAAGACTGATCGACTTCACTGAAACCTTTCCAGTCACCATCCAGAGCGAAGATCTGGTCTTCTGATTGTCCCAGCGACTCCAGCTTCCTGTAGGCTTGACCAACCGCATACCAGGCTCGATCCTGACGCGCGATGATCCAGCTGAACTGCGCTTTATGAAGTTCGGTCAGATCCCCCGTTTGTTTTTCGCGAGAAACCAGACTCGGCAATCGCCCGCGGCCTTCATTGGGGAAGTTGGAAAGCAGACGTACCCAGTTGGAGGCTGAAATGTCCTGCCCGGATTCCTTGAGCCACGCCTGTGCCACGGCCTCATCAATCAACGGCAGTCGCGCAGTTCGCGTGGTCGCTTCTGCAAGTTTGGCTTTCACTTTATCGCGTGTTTCCATGGCCGGACGAGTGCTCAACCCCTGGCCGCTGGGCTTGCCCTGAAAGACTTCGAACGGTGCGACGATGGAGACCGCACTCTTGAATTTTTCGGACGTTGGTGTCGTAAACGAATCGGAGTGTTCGGCAGCCGGGGCCGATCCTGCGCCGCCTCGACCTGTAAACGTATTCCCGGATGACTGAGGAATGCCGCTGCCTTCCTTCCAACGGTTGATGGCGTTGTTACCCGATATCGACATGGTCATTTCCAGAATTTGCAACGGCGTATAATGCTCTCCAATTCGGGCGATTTCTTCATCCGACAATCGATGAGGCTCATACGTCAGCAATCGAGCATACGCAAAGGCCGCTTGTTCGGCTTTGCTGTAGGCAGACCAGTCCGCATCCAGCGCGGCAATAGCGTCGTCTTTCATTCCGGTCGCTGAGAGCTTCCATTCCTGATGCCCAAGACAGTACTGACAATTGTTCGTGCGTGACACAATCCAGAACAGCATGGTCTTGAACTGATACGTGAGCGTCATATTCTCGTCAGCATTCCGGGTGAAATCTGTCCGAGGTGCCGGCCCGCCGCCGGGAGCCGCAGCATTGCCCTGACCGCCGGTTTTTCGCGCACCGCCATCTTGCCCTGTGCGAGGTCGACCACCGCCAAAGACACTGCCTTCCTGCTGTGGAACATAGTGATATCTCAGCCGACTTTCGTAGCTGCCGCCACGTTCGCCAAGTTCTTCCTTTTCCTTGTCGGTCAGTTCAGGCAGGGGAATTCGATAAGGACGCGTCTTCATGTCCTCAAGCAACTCTTTCATTTCTGTGCGAGTCGCCGGAACCGGGCGAGGAGTCTTGACCGGCGAATCAGCGTGACACGCTGCCAGTCCCATGACAACCAACGACAGACAGGCGATGGTTTTCGAGATCATGTGTGGTTTTTCTATGTGAGAGAAGGTTGGTGCGTGACCGCAGACAAATAAATCGACATGCTGCGACAGAGGTAATATTTTCAAAAAACATCAGCCACTCAACGACCAGGAACTATTGAGGAAAGATTGTGACCACAGGAGACGTGCCCACGATATAGGTCACGTCTGATTCAGAGGAATCAAATTTCTGTTTCACGACAATGTGCAGGTTTGAGCCGTCAGAGGTCTCTCCATTTGCTGCGATCTCGAAGGAGACCAGCTTCTCACCCTGCTGCCAGGACGTGTCGCCGACGACAATTTCCGGCTCCAGATCTTTGGGAGTCTTTCCATCAACCCAGGCCTGCATCGCTTTTTGAACGGATGCACGGGCAAGATCCTGGTCCAGCGGATGACTGGGCGTGTTGCCCTGAGAACAGCCCAAAAGGCCGAACACCAGCAGAGCACCGACGATGCCACGAAGCCGCAAACAAGACTTCAACATTTTTCGAATTCCATTTGAACAGAGAAAAAGCGATCTCAGGCAAAAAGCCAGGATAAGGGTTAGCCCGCAACC
>JAYSPO010001249.1:0-7475 GCA_043722015.1 Candidatus Kuenenia sp.
TGCTGCAACGACAACCAAATCATCGAGGTTTTCTGAGTCATCGGAGTTTTCTGAGTTCACTCGTTTGGTCCTGGTGGCATGGCAGGCTCAGCCGATGGACTCTACATTGTTGAAGCTGGGGAGCGCCGTAGGGCTGCGCGAGCCATTCGATGCGGCTCGTCACGCAGCGTTCGACAGGACAATCGCAGCCGCTCAGCGAGTGACGTTGCTCGACATACTTGCGGCGACAAGCGATCCAGCGCTGATCGAACCGTCGCTGGAGTTGGCTCTCACGGAGGAACCCGAAGCAGTCCGCAGTGCCGCGTTGCGGGTTCTTTCCCGATCTGATGATCTGCGGATCATTTCGAGCCTGATGGTACTGCATCAGTCGTCGCCGTCGGTCGTGCTGCAGACTCAGATTCGCGACGTCCTGCTGGGGCGCAAAGAATCTGCGCGAGCCTGGCTGACTGCTGTCGATCGCGGTGAACTCTCAGCCACGGCCACGCCGCTCGAACAGATCCGCAAGGTGGCGTTGTTCGAGGATGCAGATCTGGACGCGCTGGTGGTCAAACATTGGGGCCGCCTTGAATCGGCGACGCGGGAGGAGAAGCTGGCCGAGGTTCGCCGACTCAATAACGATCTGAGGGCCGCGACTGGCAACTCTGCCGCTGGGCAGGCCGTCTTCAAAAAGCACTGTGCCGCATGTCATCAGATTTTCGGTGAAGGCACGAAGCTTGGTCCTGAACTGACGTCCGCGAATCGCCGGGATCGAGACTTCCTGCTGATCAGTCTGGTCGACCCGAACAGCGTCATTCGGAAGGAGTACGTCAGCGTGATTGTCATCACAAAGGACGGACGGGTCCTCACGGGACTTCCAACCGCTCGAAACGAAGGCGGTGTGACGCTGCTCAACGCGAAGAACGAGCCGGTCGTCATTCCGACAGGGGAAATCGATGAAATTCATGAGTCACCAGTTTCGATGATGCCGGTTGATCTCTACCGACAACTCACGCCTCAGGATTTGCGTGATCTGTTTGCCTTTCTGCAACGGAATGAATAGTTGCATAGGATTAATGCGAGCGGCAGAATTGAATCTGCCGTCGCTGAATTTGCGAGAATGCAGTCCTCTTGCTCAAACAACTGAATTCCTGCGAATTCAGCTACAACTTTCGTAAGCAACTTCCTGCTGCTCGCCCTATTGCGGGACTACGAGTAATATGTGACAGTTGAAATCGTGTGTGGCGGCTGAAATCCAGGATAGGTGGACTTTTTTCAGGAGCTCGATTATGGCACAGCGTCTCTTTTCCATCATCGCGATGTTTACGGCCGTGCTGGCTGAACGCGCGGTGCTCGCCGATGAAGCCCGCCACATCGCACAACTTGGTGAATTGAACGAATCCTACGTTCAGGCTTTCAATAGCCACGATGCGGTCGCCATTGGGAAGTTGTTTGTCGCCGACGGAGATTACATGCTGGTGACAGGCGATCTTCTGGAGGGAACCGAAGCGATCGTCGCTGGACATGCCTCGTTCTTCAGCAACAATGCCAAAGTGAAGCTGGAGGGAAAGGTTCTCAAACGTAAGTTCCTCACACCTGATCTCGTGCTGAGCCACGGTCAATGGAAGGCCACAGGAGGACCGCCGGGAGTTCCAAATGAAGGAACCTGGACGGCGATTCAGGTCCACGCTGACGGTCAATGGCGATACGAGACGATTCGAGTTTCAGTGCCGCTGAAGCTCTGACAACCCAAATGTCTGCCAGCGAGCGGGGCTTCGCTGGCCTGCGGACATAATGGTCTCTGTGGAGCAGGTGAGAGCCAAGAGTGAGATGCAACACTCGGTCTTACGGAATACGTTCGTAAATCTTGGCGCGGGCGTCGCCCGCAACTCAGTCAAATCACAGTCGCGGTGTCCTGCCGCGAAAGTTTCGCGAAGTGTCGCAAGATTCGGAGTTGTTGTGTTCCGGCCCAAAGGGCCAGCAGTTTACATAGCTCGGCCCAGCGGGCCAGGGAAATCGCCCCCAAACCATCTTTCAGGCCCAACGGGCCGGTCATTCGTCGAGCACTGGAGATGAACTGCCAGCCCGTTGGGCCTGAAAATGTTCTTCTTGTTCGTGGACCTGGCCCTCCAAGCCAGGCTATTGGAATCGATGGCCCGTTGGGCCGTAAACGCAGTTGAGTCGTCGGAATTCTTCTCAGAAAAACAACACTGTCAACGTTTGCTGAACAGAAAGCTCAGCTTGAATGATCACAAGAAAAGCATACCGACGCAGCATCTGGATCGCCACTCTGCTGTGCGCATTGGGTGAAGTCGCCATGGGGCAGAACAGCGGCAGCACCGGCCCGGCCCCCGTCGTCGAGCACGAAACCGCCCGGGGAACCGGCAGTAAATCGACCCTGCTGACGCTCGAAGAACTGAAAGCAGCGGGGAAACTCCGATCGAGTTATCGGAACCACCAACAGCGTTTAGTCGGAGCAGAAGCACCACAGCCCGAACTTGCAGCATTTCGAAAAGACATCCAGCCGATCCTGGAAAAGGCCTGTGTTCAATGCCATGGACCGGACACGCAGGAGGGCAACATTCGGATTGACACGCTGGATCCCGATCTCCTGCACGGAAGCGATGTGGATCGGTGGCTAGAAATCGTTGCTGTGTTGAGCAATGGCGAAATGCCGCCGCCGGATGAAGCAAAACTGGCGGATGATGATCGCAGCAAATTGATTGAGTGGCTTTCCTCGGAGATCCAGGTTGCATCAGCCGTGCGTCGTGCTGAGCAGGGACATTCGTCGTTCCGGCGAATGACGCGCTACGAGTACAATTACGTGCTGCAGGATCTGCTCGGACTTCCGTATGACTTTGCGAGAGACTTGCCGCCGGAATCTACTTCGGAAGACGGTTTTCAGAACAGCTCTGAGTTGCTGCACATGTCGGCCATCCAGTTCGCGACATACCGCGACTTGAGCATGAGTGCCCTGCAGAAGGCCACGGTGCAGGGTGAGCAGCCAGCACAGATTCACTGGGGTGTATCGATGCAGGCCGCCTCGACCGGTGAGTGGGCAGAGCAGGACAAAGAACTGGACAAGATCAGGCAGCAGCACAAAGACGATCCCGACATGCTGAAACAGGAACTCGCACGAAAAACTGCCGACTTTCAGGGCCAGCGAAACGGTGTTCACTACAAACACCTGAGCACCGGGCGGGTCTCGGGAGTGTCCTGGGATTACGGTGAGGCGAAATACGCATGGCAACCCACGCCGACGCGACCCGAGATCCCGGCGGATTTCGATTACGTGGCGATTATCCCGCCGAGTCAAAAGCTGACTGTCGAACTTGGCGATACCGTTCCAGACGAGGGTATCCTTCGTGTCCGCGTCCGCGCTTCGCGAACGTCAGTCGAGGCTGATCGCATTCCCAGTCTGCAACTGGAATTCGGCTGGCAGGCAAGCAACGACTCGCAGGCCTCCGTCCGAATCAGTGACCATGACATCGTCATTGATGCGCCTCCGGGGCAACCGGAGTTTTATCAATGGGACATTCCCCTCACTGAAGTTCACCCTCGCAATTCGGTGCGGAGGGTCTGGAAGATGGGAGATTTGCCGAGCCCTTCTGAGTTCATCAGGCTTGTGAACAGCTCGGTCTCACAAGGCGACATTCAGATTGTTTTTGTGGAGATCACGGCACCGGGTTACGATCAATGGCCGCCCGACTCGCACACCCGCATCTTTCTCAATAGCGCGAACAAAACGGACGAAACGACCTACGCGAGGGAAGTTTTGACAAACTTCATGTCACGTGCCTGGCGGAGACGCGTGACGGATGCAGAGGTCGACCAAAAGCTGGCACTGTTCACGAAGATTCGCCCCGAGTGCGATAACTTTCAGCAAGCCATGATCGAAGTTCTGGCGACAGTTCTCTCTTCTCCGAAGTTTCTCTATCTCGTGCAGGCAGATTCGGAACAGCAGCAGGCAGGAAGCCTGAGTCAGGATGAACTGGCGACTCGTCTTTCGATGTTCTTGTGGTGCAGCACGCCTGGCGAAGAACTTTTGAACCTGGCGGCAAAAAAACAGCTCAGTGACGGTGGTGTTTTAGCTGGCCAGGTCCAGCGAATGCTGGCCGATGCACGGTCTCGCCGATTCTCGGAGCAGTTTGTTCGTCAGTGGCTGGGAATGCAGTTGCTGGATTTTCTGAACGTCGATCGAAAAGCTTATCCTCAGTTCGAACCGGCATTGAAAGAAGCCATGCAGGAGGAACCCGTCGCTTTCTTTCACGAAGTGCTGCACCACGATGACAGCGTGCTGGATTTCCTCCACGCGGATTACACGATGGCCAATGAGCGACTTGCCAGACACTATGGAATGAATGACGTGTATGGCAACGACTTTCGCCGCGTGACGCTCAATCAACAGCCCGCGCGAGGCGGTTTGCTGACTCAGGCGGGACTGCTGGCCATGAATTCGGACGGCAAAGATTCGCATCCGCTCAAGCGCGGCATCTGGATGCTCAAGAGTCTGTTGAACGATCCGCCTCCACCACCACCGCCGGCTGTTCCGGTGATCGATCTCGCTGATCCGGAGATTGCCAAACTTACTTTGAAGCAGCGGATCGAGGATCATCGAAATCACGCGGCCTGCCTGTCGTGTCATGCAAAGATTGATCCGTGGGGAATCGCATTCGAGAACTTTGATGCTGTTGGCAGTTGGCGAACGCAAATCCAGGGGCAACCCGTCGATGCGTCCAGTCTTCTGTTCAACGGGCAGAAGCTTGATGGCATTGATGCACTGAAACGATTTCTGCTGGAAAACCGACAGGATCAGTTCATCCGCGCGATCGTTCATAAGATGACCACCTATGCGCTCGGAAGACCTCTGACGTTTGGTGATCGTTCAAGTGTTGACCAGATCACCGCCGATCTCCGGATGCAGGGCGATGGACTTGCTACAATGGTGACGCTGATCGTGACGAGCCAGCTGTTTCAGTCGAAATAGAATACACCCTTCCGGCGGGAGGGTGAAATACAAGAAAGACCACAATACCATGACAATCAATCTCGCATCGCTGGACCGCCGAAGATTCCTTCGTGGTTCGGGAGTCGCACTCGCGCTGCCGTGGTTTGAGTCCTTCCCGAAGTTTGCCAATGCCGCCGAACAGTCCGCTACACCAAAACGCCTCGCCTGTTTCTATATGCCTGACGGCGTGCCGATGCCGCTTGCAGAAGATCCGGCTCATCAGGACTGGGCCTGGTTCCCTCATGGCAATGGCAAGGATTTCACGTTTACGAAATGCCTTGATCCGCTGGAACCGCTGCGCCATGAGTTGACCGTTTTGTCCGGGTTGTCCCATCCTGCAGCGCGCGGCATTCACGGCCATTCGAATGCCGATCAGTTCCTCACCGGAGCTCCTACCGGACCTTCGGGAGACTACATCAACTCGATCTCGCTCGATCAGGAATTTGCCGCTCACGTTGGTGATCAAACTCGCTTCTCATCGCTCGTGATGTCCACCGACGGAGGTACCGGAACTCCGCGCGGTGCGCACACCGTGTCGTTCAATCGAAGTGGTCGAGCGATCCCGGCAGAACACCGGCCAAAACGTATCTTCGACCTGCTGTTCGTGAAGAGCGATGACGACGCAGCACGTCGTCTGGCACTCAGTCAAAATGCACTTGATGATCTTTTGGCCGATGCACGTTCATTGCGGAAGACGCTGTCGACCGGGGATCAGAAGTCGCTGGACGAGTATCTCCAGTCCGTTCGCGACACCGAGATCAAAGTCGAAAAAGCGAAGCGGTGGTTTAACATTCCGCTTCCCACAGTTGATGTCGATCATCTGAAACTCGATATCACACCTGAAGATCCACGGATTTATCTTCAGACGATGTTTGAATTGATCTACCTTGCGTTTAAGACCGATTCCACTCGAGTCGCGGCGTACCAGATCGGAAGAGAAAACGGCATCGGTGTCAGCGACTATCTGGCTCGCGCTGTCGGGTTCAATCTGACTCATCAACTCACACACGACACAAAGGAACCTGGCGGTTGGAAGAACTTTGGCACCTACTGTCGATTCATCAGCGAAGAATACGGACGCTTCGCCGAAAAACTGAAGGCCACCGCCGAAGCTGGTGGAAACGGTAACATGCTGGACAACACACTCCTGCTGTTCGGCTCCGCATCGAGTGCCTTCCACCTTTCCCGCAACTACCCATTGATTCTGACTGGCGGCAGGAACATGGGGTTCAAGCACGGGCAGTACCTCAACTACGCGGGTGACGATCAGGCGGGAGGCGCTTGGAACGGCGGCAGAGAACCCTGGCAGCAAGAGGCCACTCGCCAGGACATCCCACTGTCAAATCTCTTCGTCACCCTGCTGCAGCGTCTCGGCGTCGAGACCGACAACTTCGCCGACAGCACCGGCACGCTTGTTGATGTTTGAGGGCCATGCGGCGAGCAACTGCAGACCTGCGACACGCCCATTGAAAAATTCCTGACTCTCCCGAATTCTAAGTGCAGCTCCCAACTGGTTTTGAAGCGAAAATCGAGTGTAGAAGAATGCATCGTTCAACGGCGAGCCACAGGCGTAGGCGGCAGAGAATTCGCCTACGCCTGCGGCTCGCCGTTAAACGAATGACTTTCCCGTGAACACACACGTAGAATCCGGTAGGGTCAGAGAAATTAACCTCAGGTTCTCGCGATCATCCAGGCGTTGAATTAAATAGAAAGCGTGCAGTGGCGAAAGAACAAGCTTTTCGGACGACGGTCAGCAGCGGGGGAGCAGTGAACGTGCTTCAACGTCCATCGTTATTGATGATGGTTGTTCGACTGCGAGCGAACGAGTCGACGTTGGAATTGGGATTGGCCAATTTGAATGAACAACGCGAAGCGGCTACGAAATGGTTGGATAAACTTGGGGTCTTGCGAATCGAGTTTAGCGAACCGTTCACCCTCGCGCGACAAAACGCCGAGATGTTGGCGCGGGATTCTGGCATGTCGCTGGGCAAAATTTGCATGGTCAGCCGTTCGACACTTTTTCAAAGGCACGAAGGGCACGCACGAATGATGGCGCAGCAATGCTATATGTCAATCCTGGCCGATGCTTCGTACAAATTGGAGGAAAACGAGATGGTTTCCGATGACCCTCGATCTGTGACCTTCACCGTTAGCGTAAGCACGACTTATTATCTGGAATAGCGAGCCTGCGCGATGTTTGCCACACGCAAGCGCAAGCGCCAAACGCAAAAGCCAGATACTTATTCTTCACGCGGTGCGGAATGAGGCGATCGCCAAATCAGCCGGAACGCGCTAGCCCTGAAACAAGCGACAGTCATTTGGAGTGCGGAGACTTGTCGCCGCTTTGCCTTTCCAAAACGGCATTTTTGTCAATCAGCTTGGAAGAACAGCGAGTATTCCATTTTCAATTTCAGGTGAACTCGATCGTACAAACGAACATCGTTTCCAGAGCCAAATTACCTGAAAAAGAAAGCGGTGACGAGTCACCGCA
>JAYSPO010001250.1:0-3288 GCA_043722015.1 Candidatus Kuenenia sp.
TCCAGCGTGTGGAACCGCAGACCTGTGGTTACGTCGAAGTCCAGGTCAGCGTGATGGACCATGTGCAAACGCCAGAGTACCGGAATCGCATGAAACATGACGTGCTGCAGATAGATTGCCAGATCGAATGCCAGCACGGATATGACCACCTCGACCCAGGACGGCCAGTCGACCTGATGCAGCAGGCCCCATTGTCGTGTCTGGGCGATGATGGCCGCACTCATCGCGGTGATTGGGACAAGTAAGCGAGCCAGGACGATGTTCAGGACGACGAGGCTGAGGTTGCTGGCCCAGCGCGGAGCTTTGCGAACCGTCAACAGTCGGCGGGGCGCGAGCACTTCCCAGAGTGTCATCACGAGCAGGACACTGCCGAAGAACCCCAGTCGCACTGCGATTTCAACTTGCTCTGACAAGCGTGGTTTACTCCTTTGACTTCCAGCAACTGCTTGCGGCGAATGGCACCAACGGCATGCGTGCGCACAAACCTAAAACGTCAGCACTTTGTCACACTCGGCAACCATGCGGTGCAAGTCCTGCATGGTTGAGAGGGGGCAGATCTCGGAACCCTCGGACTGTCGCAATTTGAGGCAGGTCCCACAGGCCATGATCTTTCCGCCGGCGGCGACGAGCATTTCCATTTGTTCGGTCACCTTGAACTGTTCGGTATTCAGCGACTCGGCTTCGACGCCTTTCCCCAGCAGGAACACCTGAACTTCTTCCTGAGAGTGCTTCAGGGAATAGTTAGCAAAGCGGAACGCATTCCATACGCTTTCGGGATCGTTGGAATAGATGCAGATGCCGAGCTTCATCGTCGCGAATCTCCTAAAAAACGGTTTTTCAAACAGACGGATGTAAGTCGTAAGCGTCTTACTTTGACGGCTCGACGAATGGCGGTCGGCACATGTCGAACGGCTGCTTCGACGAGTCATACGGTTGTATCGGCGTCGGCGGCAATGGCGGTGCGCTGGCGATACAGGCCCACGCCACGCCGACACCGACGAAGCTTGCCACCAGAATCGATGGGAGTCCCTGCTTTGCGGAATTGCCGCGATTTGTGAATGCTCCCGCCAGGCAGACAGCAGTCAGCACGCAAAACACGCCAAGGCTTTGTGCTGGCCCGTCACCCCAACCGAACATCGCCGGTGGGCATTCCAGCTTGCCGGTCAGAACCAAATACTCGTGAAAGGCTGCCACAACCAGCCCGGCCCATGCAAATGGCAGGGCGACAAAGCATGATCGAGTTGAGCGAACGCCGTCGAGCCAGAACGACATGAGAAGGCTGACAGCTGCAGCCATCATGAACGATCGCTGGTAGAAACACAGCGGACAAGCCTTCAAGCCAAGGCCGATACTCAGGTAAACGCTGCCCAACGAACCCATCATTGCCACGCCAAAAGCGAGCAAGCCTGATACTGCAGCAAATGCGCTGCGAGAAGGATTCTCTGTATCATTGCCAGAATTCATCATGTGTGTTTCTCCGCACGAATCACCGCGCTGTTGGAAAGTTCATGACCGGTGCGAGCATTCCGGCCCAGCCAGAGAATCTGGGGATTGGCCAGACCATTCGCTTCCATGCGATTCAGAAAATCCTGTTGCACCAATGCTCCGCCGATACAGCGGAACCAGTCGCTGATCTCATACCGTACTTCACTGGGCAGCTCACTTTTGAGGACGATCTCCGCGAAGATGGTGCGACCGCCCGGCCGCAGCACGCGAGCCACCTCTCGCATAACGGCATCCTTGTCAGGTGACAGGTTGTAGATTCCGTTTGCAGTCACAAGATCGACGGATTCATCGGGTAAAGGAATCATGTCCGCCGGTGCATTTAACCACTCGACGTTTTCGATGCCCATTGCGGAAAAGTTTTGACATGCCTTATCGAGCATCGCCTGAGAAAGATCGAGACCGTAGAGCTGCCCCTCCGCTCCGACTCTCTGCGAATACATATAAAGATCGAGTCCGGCTCCGCAGCCAAGATCGAGTACCGTCTCTCCCGGTTTGGCATCAACGAACGCCTGGGGATTTCCAGCACCGGTGAACGATTCCCACATGCCACGCGGCAGACGATTGAGCAGCGCGGCATCGTATCCGACACTTTCGGCAAAAGTGCGGCCCACCGGGAAGTTGAACTTCTGATCCGGAGTGGTCGCCACAGAACTGTAACGCTCGGCAACGGCGGCTTTGATCTCTTCGGGCGAATGCTCGGCAAGTGTTTTCATCTGATGATTTCCTCAGGCACGAGGCCGACTGTTGTTGGGGGGAAGGCTATTTCGAGGCTCCTGATTCGATGTATCTCAGTAGTGATTCGACAACCGCATCAAGCTCGGCTAGCGTCGTGCTGCGTCCCAGGCTGAAGCGGACAGCGCCGTGACCGACGTCGGTCGTGACGCCCATCGCCTCCAGTACCGGGCTGATATGGGTGCTGCCAGCGTGACACGCAGAACCGGTTGACGCGCAGATGTTTGACATGTAAGCGAGTATTTCGTTGCCGTTCTGCCCGAGAAAACTGACATTGAGTGTGTTCGGCAATCGTTGCTCTGGGTGCCCATTGAGTACAACGCGATCCCCGAATTGTGCCTGCAGTTCCCGCCAGAAATGGTCGCGCAGTTGAGAGATGCCCGTGTGGTTGATCCAGTCGAGCGCCAACTCGCAAGCTGCGCCGAGGCCAACGATTTCCAGAATGTTCTCAGTTCCAGCCCGACGTCCCGCTTCGTGCCCTGCTCCGTGCAACAGCGGTTCCAGTTCGATTCCCTCGCGGACGAACAAAGCTCCGACTCCCTTTGGTCCGTAGAACTTGTGGCCGGCAATCGACAGCAGATCAACGCCCAGCGATTCAACGTCCACCGGAATCTTGCCAGTTGTTTGCGCCGCATCCGTGTGACAAAGTACTCCGTGTTCTCGGGAAATCGCCGTAATTGCTGACAGAGGCTGGATCGTTCCTACTTCGTTGTTCGCATGCATGATCGAAATCAACGCGGTGTGAGGACGGATGGCCCGGCGCACATCGTCGAATATGATTCAGTCGAACCTTCGTAGGCAGGCGTGAGTGATTGGCACTCAACCGACCTACTTTCCGCTCAGTGTTTGATCACGGAGTCCGCTGTTGAATTCCGTGTCACGAGTGGCATCAAGGCCACCTGATAAAACCTGACCGTCAAGCATCACGGAAGCCTTCGCGAGACTTACCTGAGCCACAACGAATTCCAGATTTGCATCGAAGAACGTTCGGCGTGCGATCAACACCTGCAAGAAATCAAATTGTCCAGCTTTGTATCCAACCTCTGCCAG
>JAYSPO010001251.1:0-4554 GCA_043722015.1 Candidatus Kuenenia sp.
TTACGGCAATGGCATTTCACGAAATCCCACAAAGCTTCAGGGGGCGTCTGGATTTCCGGGGTTGAGTCACGTTCTGTGTTCGCGGTGAGACCAGGAGCAAATTTCACGTTCTGAATTCCAAAAGGCGAAAACAATGCTGATGTCATGGCTAAGTGGCTTGAAAACTCGAGAACGGACTCATCGATCAAGTCGTACGCGACGAATCCAAGGCCGTCATTCTTCGGCAGTCGCATCCGAACAACTCGAAACGCGAGCTCTCTTGTCCGCCGTTAGCTGGGATGGCGGCGGCGGCGACTTGAACTGGAATACGCCAGAGAACTGGAGCGGTGACGCGCTGCCCGGGAGCGACGATGACGTCACGATCGATATTCCCGGTATCAATGCCGCCGTGTTCAACGCATCAGGCACGATTCATAGCCTCACGAGCAGCGAAGAAATCGTGATTCAAGGTGATACACTCGACATTGCCGCGAGTTCAAGCATCGCAAGCTTGACACAATTTGGTGGTACCTTGACCGGGACGGGCGATATCGACGTCGCTGGTGACTACGTTTGGCGAACCGGAACGTTGTCCGGGACGTCCACTTTGACGGTTCATGGTGGATTGAAGTTGCAGGAAAGCGGGGCCTTCAACAATGACTGGCATTTGTCCGGACGGACGCTGGCGAATCTTGGCAGCGGTCATGCGACCGGCCTGTTTGGTCCAGAGTTCACCACGGCCAGAATGTTTTTTCACGAAGGAGCCGAGTTTCAAAATGCAGGAAGCTTTTCAATCGAAACGACTGTCGGCATGCGATTTATTCTGGCAGACGGGACAGGTTCCAGAATTGTCAATTCCGGCAGCTTCACCAATGCAACCAGCGATGTGAGCACTGTTCAGGGAATTGCGTTTGAGAATTCGGGAAATCTTGTTGTTCCAATTGGACAATTGCAGCTTGCCGGTGGCGGCACGAGCACGGGCGATTTCATTGTTGGCGGTGGCGTGACGCTGTTTGCAAGCGGCGATTTTTCAGCGACGTCGGACATCACGGGAGCCGGAGATCTAACCTTGTACAACGCAACGCAGAGTGGCACAGTGAACATGGGTGGCGATGTCACTCTGCTTTCTGTCACGATCGCTGGTGATTTTAACGTCGCCGGTGACCTGAGCATTCCGGAAGGTTACGGTGGCACATTCAACGGGACACCGGCGACAATTGGGGGAAATGCGAACGTCAATCGGATGTTCGGAACCGGCGATGTGACGATTGCCGGACTCTTCACCTGGAATCTCAATGGCCTTGCCCAAATGGCGGGCACGGGAAGGACCATTGCCAACGGCGGCCTGGTGTTCGGTGGAGGCGGACAGGCGTTTCTGCAACAGCGGACCATTGAAAATACAGGAGTCGCCATTTGGACCGGGGCTACAGTTTACATCGCAGACAATGCGCAAATTATTAACACCGGCACGTTCGACATTCAAAGCGATGGTCCCTTTAACAGTAGCTCCGAGTGTCCAGTGTTCACCAACTATGGGCAACTGATTAAGTCGGCTGGCAATGGCACGACATTTCTCAACATGATGCTGGTCAACAGTGGTTCTGTTGTCGTGCAGACAGGGATTCTAAATATTGGCTGCGGCTATGTGCCGGACGGTGGCAATCTGGTCGGTTCGGTTGAGACTTCCGAAATTGTCAATCCGGGAAGTTTCGTGGTGGTGCCTTCGCCACCAATTAAGGTGGGCAACTTTACTCAAACAGCCACTGGTCAGTTGTTCGAACAAATCGGTGGACTGATTCCGGGACTCGAATACGGTCAGATTGCGGTGAATGGAACCGTGAATCTGGATGGTTCGCTCCATGTGACTTTGATCAACGGATTTGCTCCTCATCCTGGTGATCAGTTTACTGTCATCAACAACCAGGGAACACAACCTATCGTCGGCACGTTCGTTGGACTGGCGGAAGGTGATATCATCTATTCCGGGCTCTATGGCTTTTCAGTTTCCTACGTCGGTGGAGATGGTAACGATCTGGTTTTGACAATGGATCACCTTGCCAACACGCCGCCAGTGGCCAATATCGGTGGGCCATATTCGGTGCTCGAAGGTGGCAGCGTCGTCCTGACTGCGGCTGCTAGCCACGACAATGAGCAAGCGGCCAATACGCTCACCTACGAATGGGATCTGGACGGCGACGGCATCTTTGCCGAATCCGGGTTAAACGCCGGTCGTGGTAACGAAGTCGGTATTGCGCCAATGTTCTCGGCGGCCGGCCTGGATGGTCCGAGTACGTTCAATGTCAGCGTGAGAGTGACAGATTCCTATGGTCAATCGGACGTCACCAACGCGATCATTGCGATCACGAATGTGGCTCCGACGATCACGACGCTTGTCTCCAGTAACGCGGATCTGGCTCACAGATCGGTTACCGGCAATGTCACGATCAACGGAGCATTCTTCGATCCGGCTCTGGACTTCGACACCCACACAGTGCAGGTCAACTGGGGCGACGGCACGCCGCTGGAAACTCTGCCAGCGGCATCCATAGATCAGACGCTGGATACCTTCCTGCGGACTCATCACTATGCCATGGGCGGGATCTTTACAATTGCGGTGACGGTGCTCGACGAAGATG
This sequence comes from Candidatus Kuenenia sp., assembly GCA_043722015.1. GTDB lineage: Bacteria > Planctomycetota > Planctomycetia > Planctomycetales > Planctomycetaceae > SXXK01. The sequence continues at coordinate 2,616 of JAYSPO010001251.1, forward strand.
GCGGCGTGTCGGCACAGTCCAGTTCCACAGCGGTGGTGTCAGGCGCTGGACTCGTCAATGGCACACTTTACATCATTGGTACCGATGGACGCGATCATGTCAACATGCAGTTCAAACAAAATCAGCACCAGCTGAAGGTCGATGTCAAATTGAATCAGGGCGGGTCTGATGTTGGATCGGACGGCGGTGGTAACAACATTCAGCAGACCTATGAGGCGTCATCAGTCACTCGGGTTGTTTCGTACCTGCTGGGCGGAGACGACCACTACAATGGCGACGACGGCGGCGTTGATATCCCGATGTCGCAGTTTGTGTTTGGTGGCGCGGACAATGATCAGATTCAGGGAGGAAGCGGCAACGATGTGCTGATCGGCGGCACAGGTGACGATGATATTCAGGGCGGCAGTGGCCGCGATATTCTCATCGGTGGACTTGGCAAGGACAAGCTGAAAGGCAATGCCGGCGACGATCTGCTGATTGGTGGTTCAGCGGCAAATGAAAATTATCTGGCCGCACTGGATCAGGCCCTCGCGGACTGGGCCAGCGGCAATCTCGCTGCAACACTGTTCGATCTTGGAATAATTACAGATGACAACAACAAGGACGAGTTGTTCGGCGAGCAGGGCAATGACTATCTGATCGGTGGCGTGGGCGATAAACTGAAACAATAGCCCCCGCAGTGTGAATCTTGCCGTTGTATTGGGTTTGGCGTGCAAACGATGCTATCGTCATTGTGCGGCTCGGCAGGTTCCACGGTTTGTTCCAGAAACGAAAAATCACGGCGCATAAACATAAGGCGGTCACCATGCCTGGTGACCGCCTTTTTGATTATTTGCTTCTGAGCGATGCCAGAGAAACTCGTCGCGCCGGGCTGATGCCCGGCGACCGAGTCAATTCAGTTGGCTTCGATCGGTACGATGTTCATGCGGCGACCGGCTTTATCAAACAGGACGTTGCCGGCGACAAGCGCAAACAGCGTGTAGTCTTTTCCCATACCAACGTTACGGCCTGGATGCCATTTGGTTCCGCACTGACGGGCGAGGATGTTTCCGGGGACGACAGCTTCGCCGCCGAACTTCTTGATGCCCAGACGCTGTGAGTTTGAATCACGTCCGTTGCGGCTGGAACCTTGACCCTTCTTATGAGCCATGACACTTTGCTCCGACGATTCTATGTGCGACGCGGCGTTCCCGAATTTGAATGCCGTAAATCGCTGAGTTTAAAGATCAGGCGGGGTCCGACAACCGAACGCCAACACCTGCCGAAATTTTTGGAATCGCAGAGTATGACGACTTACCCCAGATTTTCAAGAGTTTCATGCGTCAGCCGTCGGAAGCCTCAATCCGGGGAAGTACAATCCTGCGGGAAATGGCCTCGAAACTTGCAGAAACACGGTTTTTCCGTGAGTTTTGATCATACAGAATGCCTGTGTTTCAGAGGAAACTCAGCCGACAACGACCAGCACCTTGTCCCCTCGTGCTGTTCAGCGGTCCTGGATCGACCCCGACGGCCTTGGGAACTGTCGTTTTAGTTTGAGTTTCCCGTGGGCCAGGCTTCCAGCCTGGCATGAATTGAAGAAAACGCTCTGTCTTTGACAGCAATGACAAGCTGGAAGCTTATCCCACGATTGAAACGACGCTCCGCTCGTGTCGTTAACTATTCGAAGGTGTCGAGAACGCCGAAGTCGCCCTTTGGCTCGGCGACGCGGGCAATGGTTAAAGTAGGTCCTTTCTGCCGGAAAGGACTGTGTTTAGTAGGTCCTTTCTGCCGGAAAGGACTTTCGCCGTAAGGCGAACCCGGGCGCCATGCAAGTGCCAAACCCGGCCGACATTGGCAAACCACGTGCAACCAGGGTCGCGACAAGTCGCGAAGTCCGGCCCGGCAGGCAGGACCTACATGTCGGCAGGACTGCGTTTGGTAGGTCCTTTCTGCCGGAAAG
>JAYSPO010001252.1:0-2933 GCA_043722015.1 Candidatus Kuenenia sp.
GTCACCACTCAAAACAGTGTATCGGATCCTGCTGGTCGATGATAATCCGTCGATCCACGAAGATATCCGCGCGACTCTGAAAACACGCAACGACGACCAGTTGGCATCCACAGAGGCCGATCTGTTTGGCGAATCCGCTCCGCAAGCCGGGCCGGGCGTGATCGACGTCGAGTTTGACCTTCAATCGGCGCTGCAGGGGCAGCAGGCACTGGCGATGGTGGAAGACTCCATGCGCTGCGGGCAACCATTCAGCATGGCATTTGTCGACGTCCGTATGCCTCCCGGCTGGAACGGGATTGAAACGGTTCAGCACCTGTGGAAAGTGGATCCCGAACTGGAAATTGTCATTTGCACGGCGTACTCAGATTACTCGTGGCGGGAAATCATTGCACGACTGGGTATCACGGATCGTTTCCTGATTCTCAAGAAGCCGTTCGACGGAGTGGAAGTGCGTCAGTTGGCCATGACACTGACGGCCAAAGCCGCAATGCGGAAGGCACAGGCGCATCACCTTGAGAACATGGAGCAACGTGCTGCTGAACTGCAAGCCGCCAGCGAAGCGGCGGAGAAAGCCAATCGGGCCAAGAGTGAGTTTCTGAGCAATATGAGTCATGAGATTCGTACGCCACTGAATGGCATTGTCGGTATGCTGGAACTCCTCGGCACGACGCAACTCGCTGAGACACAGAAACGCTATCTGCGTGGCGCGCAGACATCCGTCGACTGCCTGATGAGCCTGATCAACGATACTCTTGATTTTTCAAAAATCGAGGCAGGGAAAGTTGAACTCGATCCAGTCGAATTCAACCTGCGTACGCTGCTGGAAGACGTGGCGGAAATCATGGCTCCGAGAGCCCACAAGAAGGGTCTCAATATTTGTTGTGATCTGTCTGAGGCACTGCCGACGATGGTCAGAGCAGATGCCGACAGGCTGCGTCAGGTTGTCCTGAATCTGGTCGCGAACGCGATCAAGTTTACAGAACGCGGTCAGGTAGTCATTCGTGCGGATTTGTGTGAGTCAATTTCGGAATCGTTGAAGCTGCGTCTGGAAGTGACTGACACCGGGATCGGGATTCCTGACGATCGACGCGACCGCCTGTTCAGGCTGTTTTCTCAGGTCGATGCGTCCACGACTCGTCGCTACGGGGGTACCGGTCTGGGTTTGGCATTGTGCCGGCAGTTGGTGGAACTGTTCGGCGGCGAAATTGGAGTCGTGAGCCAGCCTGGCGCAGGATCGACGTTCTGGTTCACCGTGTGTGTCGAGCATGCGACCTGCCGCCCGGTTTCCCACATCGTATCTCCCGGCCTTCAGCATTTTCGCGTCCTGGTTGTCGATGACAATGCAGCCAATCTCGAGATCACGAGCACGCATCTGCGGCGCTGGGGAATCGACTGCGACGTCTTCGACCACGCACCCTCGGCCCTCTCAAAACTGAAGACGGCGCAGCGTCAGGGACGTCCTTACGATTTGGCGATTCTCGATATGCAGATGCCCGACATGGATGGCCGCGAGCTGATCCATCAGATCCGTTCGACGGAGGAAATCGCGAACCTGCCGCTGATCATGCTCACATCCATCCTCGAAGACATTCCGCAGGAGCAACTCGATGCGTGGCGACTGGTCGCTTATCTCCAGAAGCCAGTGCGGCAGTCACGCCTTTACGATTCGGTGATCAGCGCCAGTTGCCATGAGCAGAAGCGTGAGCCAGCCCCGCTGGTGGCCACGAGCGTGTCAACACATCAACTATTCCCCGGTAGTGGATACAACGTACTGGTGGCAGAGGACAATGACATCAACCAGGTTGTGGTGCGTGAATTGCTGACACGTCTGGGACTGACCTGCGTCGTGGCTGAGAATGGCGTGCAAGCCGTGGAGTTCGCTTCATCCCGGACATTCGATCTCTTACTCATGGATTGTCAGATGCCCGTGCTGGATGGCTTTGCCGCCACGGCAAACATCCGTCGTCGTGAGGACATTGACGGCGGCTGGGCTCGCCAGGGCTGTCGGTTGCCGGTTGTGGCTCTGACGGCGAACGCGGTGACCGGTGACCGCGAGATCTGCCTTTCTGCCGGTATGGATGATTATCTGACCAAACCAATTGATCACCACGCTCTGGCCGCAATTCTGAAACAATGGCTGCCGACAGCGGGTCGCGTCAATGATGATGGATCATTTGGACAGGACTTATCCACGGAGTCCGTATGTGCTGTTTCTGCAGATGAACCGTGTTTCGATCGGGATCGCCTGCTGGAACGCTTTTACAATGACAGCCACTTTGTAAACGAGCTGCTCAACATGTTTGCAGACCAAGCGGCAAGTCGCCTGACTGCCATCGACCTTGGTGTCTCGCAGCGGGATGGAGCGACGCTGGTCGATATAGCGCACGCACTGAAAGGCGTTGCCGGCAATCTGTCGGCTGACAGATTGCTGAAAGTGACAACCCGCATTGACCAGGACTATCGCCGCGACGATTGCGACGTCGAAAGCCTGCTCAGTGAATGCTTGTTGATGAAAAGCGAAGTTTCGCGATGCCTGAACGACCTACCCCGGCTGCGTCAGTCGATGTCGAACGGCATGCCATTGAGTTCCGCACGCCAGCCCTGAAACAAGCGAGAGTCATCTGGAGTGCGGCGACTTGTCGCCGCTTTGCCTTTCCAACAGGGCAGTCTTGTCAATTGGCGTGGGAGAATAGCGAACATTTCAGTTCAATTTCAGGTGAAGTCGGCACGACAGACCAACGACTTTCTCAGAGCCAAATCAGCTGAAAAAGAAAGCGGTGACGAGTCACCGCACTCCACAGGTTGCTTGTTTATGGGGTTCAATTGTACTTCACGCGGCCGATTTTGAGGGACTCAAATTCCCGTCGGGTGTGACAAGCGGAGCGCCGGCACAGCTTCTTACTGCCTTGGTGTGCCGGCGCTCCGCTTGTCAC
>JAYSPO010001253.1:0-7589 GCA_043722015.1 Candidatus Kuenenia sp.
CTGGATTCGCCTCGCCTACGCCTACGGCTCGCCGTTAAACTAAAAAACTTCTGCACTAAAGCATACCGGGCGCGCAGATCGGAGGACTATGCGTCGTCATCCTCGCTCTCATTCAGATTAACCTCGGGTTCCGGCGGATCCTCCAGCATCGGCAGGTCGAAGTGAGTTTCCACGCATTCGGCGATCTGGCAAAGGCGTCCCATAACACGGGCCTGCAATGGTGGCAACGCACGACCGATCGCATCGGCGGCTTCGTACAGCGCGACAGGATTTTCCCGATCCGGGAGTTCTTTAAGCAGATAATCCGCCACGGAGATATCCGTTTGCGCATGATCAAATGGGTACGGCAGGTTCTCAAACGATGCTCGCAGATGCACAATATGATCGCAAAGTTCCTGCATCGACTGTTGAATATGGTTGATGAGCTGCACGTTGTCGTTGTGATCGGACAGAATCGACAACAGTTTCCCCATCGTGATCTGTGCATCACGAATCGTCAGGAGTTGCCCCAACCGTTCATTGACGTGCTGAAACATGTGCAGCAACTGATCAATTTCAGCCACCAGAAATCCATCCTTCGCCAGCGCGAAAGCAAGTTCTTTCGTTCGCGCCAGTTTCAAGCCGGCATAAAGCCGCTCAGCAACCACCGCCTCAAACGCAACCAGTTTCGCCTCCACGGTGCCCTGTCTGATTTCGGCGGCTTCCTGCTCTGCGCTCGCTTCGCTGCGGGAAGTCAGCGAAACTGTAAAGTCTTTCGGGCGGACTCGAATCCCAGCTTGCATCAGAGCTTCCGCCAGTCCGATTTCGATGAGTCGCGTATCGGCATCGTCGTAGATTTCCCATGCCTTGCCGTAGCCGTCCGCCAGATTCAACATCTTTGCACGGTGACGTTTGAGCTGCTGCAGAGTTGTGGGAACATCCGTAGCCGCTTTCCTCGCCTCGTGCGGAGTCGGGAGGGCCCGATACCACGAAACATGATCCTGGAAAAATCGCCGCAGCGCCTTCCACGCGGCCTGCTGAACCTTCAATCGTTCCATCAATTCAGCGACGGGATGTATATCCGACTTCTTGAGCTCTTTCCCGAAAATCTCCTTGTAGTAATCCCACGTCACGGCACGCGACAGAAAATCAAATCGTCGAAACAGATGCGCTGCAGGGAGGCGAAGCTGGAAAATCCCTTCTGTATTTTCCTGTGCCGCGCTCGCCATGCGTTCCGTGTCGGCAGGATGAGTGTCCAGCAGGCCAGTTTTTGATTCCAGAATCATCTCATCAATTTTGGTATGCACTGCCTCCGGCAACTGATCCACGTTGAGCAGAATCAGCTTCGGTAGATTGTCTCCCAGCCGTCCTTCGCTGTAAAAACCACCCAGATCGTTGATGGCTCCGCGATACGCGACGTTCAGGACAGCCAATTGCCTCGCAGTCGTCGCGAACGTGCGACTTCCGGCCAGACGTGCTTCATGACGGTCAGCGTCAAATTCCATTTGTCGCAACAGATAGCCACTGATCAAGTGCCCGGCCATCATCAATACCCACAGCACCTTGCGTGTCAGCCAGACGCACAGCCGTGTCAGATACAAAACCCAGCCAATGCGGATATCGATGCTGTGCGACCATTCCGCCAGGCGATCGTCCCACGCATCGCGTTCATAGACGACGCGTGTGAACCACAGACTGATCGCACGAATCAGATACGACAGCCGCATCCCGGCGCCCTGAGCAAAGTGTCCGAATTCGTGTGCCAGGACACCGGCAAACTGCCGCATCGTGAGTCCAGCGACGAGCGGCATGCCGATTGTCAGGACCAGATCGTTGCCGACCATGCTCAACAGGCCCCGACCGAAACTGGCGCTGGCGTTAATGTTGCAGTCGATGTCGATTCGGCGTGGTCGCGGCGAACCAACGGCTTTGCAGATCCGATCGACGAATTCGAACAGCAGCGGATCTTCTTCGGGCTTCAGAGTCCGCCTGCCGGAATCCTTTTCAGGCTTTGAAAAAAGCGGTTTCAGCATGAACAGGATCAACACAACGCCGGCAATCATCGGCGTCAGCCAGGCCAATAATGCAAAGATCGCCGCGCGACCGGAATTGCGCCCTGACGTGGATTGAGATGCCGCCGAGATCATGCCGGAATGATTCACAGCGTGATAGTAGACAAGCCAGCCTACTCCGAAAATCATGGCCAGATAGACGAGCGGCAACATGATCATGAACAACGATGTCACTGCGATGCCAATGCGATACGAAGCGGCTATTGGAACACGCTGAATGGCTGGACTTGTGAATGATGCAAACACTTTCTGTCGCAACGTTTCGAAATCTTCAGGCGGTGCAGACAAAGTTGCCGCAGTGTGTCGCACCGATTCTGCCTGCATGTCCTGCGGCCCACGGACTACTCGCGCGCGTGTGGTTGACACAGCTGCGTCATCGACCGCGATTGCAACGACAGGCTCGTTCAATTCGTCCGGAGCAATCCGTCTCGCTCGGCGAATCGTCGGCACCGACTGAGACTCCGGCTGAGACGCCAGCTTTGGCAACGGCGTGGCAGAAGGAGCAGGCGAATTCGATGGGCTCTTTTTGGGCGGCGCAGTGGAGACCGGTGTCGTTGCGGCTGCGGCTGCCGCAACGCCCGGCACTGTGATGACTTCTTTGCACGTCACGCAACGAATACGTTTTGCTGCAAGTTCATCTTTGACTGCAAACGCCGCTCCACACGCTCGGCATTTCACCGAAATAGCCATGATGCCTCTCCGACGCCAGTTCGTTCTCTTTCAACGCTCAATATTTTAGAGAGGTACTGCCATGTTTTCATGTCCTGCAGGTCATCGCCGCAGAATATTCGCGGATGCCAACATCGTTATGCTTCGCACGGGAAGGAATGAGGCAGCGACTGGCGAGCGGGGGACGTGAGTCCACTGATTTCTGCGGCAACAACGGGGTCTGTAGCTCCCGATGCCGGCGTGATGATTCAACATGTCGGCGGTGCCGGTTCGTCGTCCTCGGGCGAGATGTCTGTCAGAGCGTCGCCGAGCTGAAACATGAAATGGTTCATCTCTTCCGAGTTCTGTTTAGCCTGTTCGACGCGTTGTTCTTCCGTCAGTTCGAAGGCGCGCTCCCCGAGCCGTTCCACCGCCAGGCGAGTGGACTGAATGACGACGCGGCCGTTGCGGTGACTGAACCATTCCAGATACAGGCATTTTCGCCACGTCGTTTCCGGTTGGTCGCCTGCGTAAGTGCGTTCGACGAATTCTGTTGTTGAGCACTCAAAATGTTTGATCATCTGATCGGCCGTGACGTCGCCGATTGTTCCCGTTTGATCGGTGGCGATTCCATCCAGTTGAAGATCTTCCGCCCAGTCCGGAATTGGGTCGATGCGCACGATGCGAAACTTCCAGCCCGCAAGATCGGGATGACAATTTCCCGCAAGCTTCAATTTCAACGGCTCGTCCCGTCCCTGAATCCGCACCCAGCCAAGCGTCCAGCCACGCTGCGTATTGTCCAGTTCGCCTTCGAGCACCCATTCCGATGGTCGCCATGCCATAACTAAAACCTTAAAATCGACATTGATCGAGATGCCTCATGGAGCGCATCGCCATTTTGGACTCATTCCGACAAACGCAGACCTCCGCAGTGCGTTAATGCTTCAAGCCATCGGGAGGTTGCCAGTCGTTACGGCTGAGCGCAACTGTTCGGGCAGGACGTTCCAGGTTGTTCCGTACGTCGTTTCCAACGGGACTTTGACGTGCAGTTGAGGTGTCAAGAACAGTGGCATGTCGGGCATGGTGTCGCCGATTGCCAAGGGTTCAATGTAGGCCACTTTTTCGCGTCCCGCCTGGTACGACATCAACAAACGATCCAGTCCAGGGGGTAACTCAAACGGCTGGTCTTCAATTTCATCCCAGATGAGTTTATGCAGCCCTTTCGGGTCTCGAACTGTGGGCGGGAACAGATCGACGATCAGGACATGAACGCCCGCCCGGATGAAGTCGACGGTTTTCTCCACAAAGTTGCGGATCGCGCCACGCTTGTCTTTGTTCCCCGGCGAAACGATTTCGATAATCGCCACAATCCTGCCCAGGTGATGGCGAATGACGATTCGGTTCGCTCGATCCGCGTAGATTTCATCGGCACTGCGTTGCACGATCCGTGTCGCCGGTGCCTCCATCGTGGCCACACGTCCCGCATTGGCTTCCAGCAATGACGATTCTCGATCGTCAAGAGTACCGTAGTCTTCGATCGCAAGAATATCGGGTTCCTTGACACCCGCTCGCTGTTCAACAAGTGCGGAAAGGTTTGATGGCAGTAGTCCGCCGTTGAGCGCATCCGACATTCGGATTGACCAACTCTGGTGGAAATGATGAAACAGTCCCGACGGCACTCGGCTCCAGTCATGAATCGGCATAGGAGGTTTTCTTTGAATATGGGCTGAGACGAATTCCGGGGTACGAGATCGATGGCGTACACTTTCCGAGCGATTCTATCAAGGTAGCCGCGTTCACACCACATACTTCCAGCCTATCATACAGGCCGGGTACAGTCGCCGATTTCGTAGGTCCTGCTTGCCGAGCAGGACTTCGCGGCCACGCCGCGACCGGCGACCAGACGAGATGCGAAAAAGGGCAATGCGACGACGTGGAGCGGACATGCGGCCCATGGCGGTTCGCCTTGCGGCCAGGTGGAAATCCTTTCCGGCAGAAAGGACCTGCGTTTACAGTCATCCGCGACTGCACCCATTACAGGCCGTTATGTTACAGGCCGTTATGAGCCGGTGAAAGACGTTGTTCAAATTGTACCGTTGCCTTTTGAACCGATCGAAAACACTTGCTATACTCCGCGCGGTCGGAAATAAGTCCGGCGAGCGGAGTGGCGTGAGCCCTCCGGTACCTCGTTTTTGTACCGGCAAGCTGACGCATGCCGCTCGCCAATGGTCTCACTCATGACCACCCGGAATGTAAAATAAAGAGCAACTGCCGAAATTCTTCGGCAAGGCTTCTCACTTCAATGAGGCGTCGCGACAATATGGGTTCGATGAAACAGAAGCGTCGAAAGCAGGCTTTGAAAGAGTGGGCTGAATTTCAAAGCCTACATGACCTGTCCGACGACGACGTAAAACTGGCGCGCCAGACCGGGTTTTCGATTAAGCGACTGCAAACGCTGCTGCTCACCGGCGGCTCAGATGAGGCGCTGACTGTCTCCCGGCGGATTCGCGAAATCCATCGTGTCTGGCAGGAGAACATCGTGGCCCGCAAGGCCGCAATCGACGCGGGCTTGATTGAGTCCAAAAAGAAGTCTCCGAAAAAGACGCCGAAACACGACCCGCAGTGGGGTAAAGCCAAACAAGTTTGTCGGCTGAACATGGACGACATTCGCAAAGCCAAAGAGTTAGGGCTGAGTCCACGAGCCTTGATAAAAAACGTCCCCGGCCCATCGCAACAATGGAAGGCTCCGGTCAAAGTGTGGATTCACGAATTGTACGAGAAGCGGGTCCGCTCGCGCGGCGTGCGTGCGGACGAAAAAAATGCAGAGTTGAATGCAAAAACGCCCGCCCATTCCTCAAACAGCAATCAAAAGACTGATCATGACAGCGTGGTTCGCGATTGGGAGCAGAACGCTCATCGGAACGACGAAGAGAACTATGAGTTTTTGCGAAGTCTGAAGTTTACAGAATATGGCTTCGAGCCCGACGTATTGGTCGCTGAACTGCATGAGAGGGCGTTTCAAATTGTCGATTGCACGCTGTGTGCGAACTGCTGCAAGACAAAACGACCGAAGTTCGACGAATCGGATGTCGAACGAATCGCTGCCCACCTGAACCTGGACGAATCTGAATTCATCGACACGTACCTGAAGCCCAATCCAGACGATCCGCCGTACGTCACACGGCAAATGCCCTGTCCGTTTCTCGGCGAGGACAACCGCTGTACGATCTACAACGTTCGTCCAACGGTGTGCCGCGAGTACCCACATACCAACAAGAAAGATCTCGCATTCAGAACAATGGGAGTCGCCAACAATGCGATCGTCTGTCCCGCAGTTTACTGGATCGTCGAACACATGAAACAGCAAGCGGGCCAGTGACGCGATCAGTGGATATTGTGATTCCAGTCACCATTCCAGGTTGCTGGAGCGGTTCGTGAGTCGGACAGGAATATCCAACCTGCATTCCTTGAATCACGGTCTAACGTGGGCTTCCATACGGTTCGCGAGTTAGTCGTTATTCACTCAACACGTTAGTTTTCCTGCGATGCTAATCGGCTTGAATGTTGAATGTGTTGAGACACTGTGGTTGGAGCTACGGAGACTTGTCGATCAATTGTCTGGCAGTGTTTACGCTCCATCACCGCGTAGAGCGTTTCCGTTCCGTGACAACGGATGAGCATTCTGTATGATTTGCTGTTCCATGGTGAACCGTTCCCTGTCCCCTTGCGCGCGGAGTTTTGGCATGCTGCGTCGATTTTTAAGTCTGTTCGTGGTCATTTCCCTCGGAATCTCCTCGGCCCCGGCGGCAGACCTAATCAAGGTCGGAATTCTGGGAATCGACAACTATGGTTCCGTCGCCTACACAGAATTCCTGAACAAGCCGCACGCGGAGGGAGTTTTTGAAGGCGTACGCGTCGTGGCGGCCTACCCGATCGGCAGCGAAGACTACCCTGACAGCGACAAACTGCGCGCTCAATGGAAGGAACAGCTGCTGAATTTCTATCAGAACCCTGCCGATCCCAAAGACGCAGTCCCGCCGATCGAAATGGTCAATTCTGTCGATGAACTCCTGGCGAAGTGCGATGCGATCATGATCTTCAGCATGGACGGTCGATTGCATTTGTCGCAGGCGACGACCGTTTTGAAAGCGGGTAAGCCTCTATTCATCAGCCGACCGCTCGCTTCGTCTCCGGAAGACGCCGTCGCAATTTTGAAGCTCGCAGAAGAGACCGGGACACCCTGCTGGAGCAGTTCGCAACACCGTTACAATACTGGTTTCAGCGGCATGCGTGATCATCCCGAGGTCGGGCGCGTCATCGGTTGCGACGTTTATGGTGGCTGGAACGTCGATGCGGCCGAAGCGGACAAATTCACGCGACCGCTGCACAGCATCGAGACGCTGTATGCGATTATGGGACCGGGCGTCATGTCGGTGACCTGTGCATCGACGCCGACGGCAGAATCGATCACGGCCGTCTGGAACGATGGTCGCGTCGGGACATATCGCGGCATCAAGCAAGGTGCGGTGAAATACAGCGCGACCGTGTATTTGCGAACACAAGCTCTGTCTCGGCCCTAAACAAGCGACCTTTGGAGTGCGGTGACTCGTCACCGCTTTCCTTTTCAAGTAATTTGGCTTTGGAAACGATGTTCGTTTGTACGATCGACTTCACCTGAAATTGAAAATGGAATACTTGCTGTTCTCCCAAGCTGATTGACAAAAATGCCGTATTGGAAAGGCAAAGCGGCGACAAGTCTCCGCACTCCAAATGACTGTCGCTTGTTTCAGGACTAACAGTTGAATACTTGTTTTCTCGTGGCGATTTTCAGGGGTCCCATTGCAGAAGTCAGCTCTGGTGTGGCAGAAACATTTATTGCAGAAAAATACA
>JAYSPO010001254.1:0-19328 GCA_043722015.1 Candidatus Kuenenia sp.
ACCAGGCCGGAGCCTGTGCCGATTTCCAGGACGTGGCTTCCTGTGATGGTCGGCGTGTTAAAAATTATCGCGCGCAGACTTTCAGTGTCGGCCGGCTCCCAGAATACGGTCTCCATGATTGCGACATCGTGGGGCAACGGAGGCACGGTTTCCCAACGCACAATGCCGGGCAATGAAGGCGATGTCGGGGACGTCGACTCGATCGAGTCGGATGCTGATTCATCGAATGTCGATTTCGATGTCGTGAAAGGCAGTGATGGTTGCGCGTCCGGCACTATCGACTTTGAACAACCAGCGAACAGCATAACGATCACAATGAAAGTTGATTTGCGATCGGGTAAGAGCGTGAAGAGCTGAATCCATGGAAGAAACATCTCTCTGAGGCGGCATGGCTTCATTTTGACCAACACACTATTCCTGGGGTGGGATCTGGAGGCACCAAACTACTATTCGCCGACTGAAGTCTGAGACGCCAGACCCTGAGGCGTTCAGGTTTGCCTAGTTCCACCAGTTGACTTGAGTTTGGGTAAGGTTTTAGGGGTCCGTGGAATTTTCTGTTTGAGAGGGTGGCTGGATTCCGATGCGAAGCACATGAATCAACAGTTTTTCTGCTCGGCTTCTTCGCGCCATGGGTTTGCGACAGGGCCGACTGAGAAAACAAACAGTGATTGGCTTGAATTGTCGTTGCGGGAGGAGGGTTCAAACTCCCATGATAAGGCGATTTTGACAAGAAAACGTGGTGTTTTTGTCACTATCGCGTTAGAAGTTCGGCATTTTTGCGTCAATTGCTTCTGAGTCGTGTGGATTTCTGTGAGAATCTCGTCTTTCCGAATTCGATAGTTACCAGGTTGAGAACAGCGTCCGGCTCTGGGCGTTCTCGGATTTTTGTGTTTGCCAATTCGAAGTTTCAGTGATTGAAGTTGCTCTCATCGGGTCGGCCCGGGCAATTTGAGACCTGTGTTTTGTTAGTTGCTAATGTCAATGCCGTCCTGATGGTTGGATTTCATTCGCGTTCGTTTGTTGTGTTTTGAACAAGTTCGTTCAAAACGTGTGCTGAAATGATCAAAATTCTCTGAACAAGGTCTTGCTGCCCATGTCCCGACGCCAATCTCGTACGAATGCGATTGTTGCTGCACTGAAATCGATGGTTGGGGGGCAACTGGCGCGCAACGGAGCAGTTCGGCAGGGAAGAAATATCAGGCAAAATCGTTCGCACCGTTGTGCGGAGCAGGCAGAGGCCTGCGAAAGCCGCGTATTGTTAACTCTGACAGTTGGCCCCAATTTTAATATCAGCCAACTTGCCGGCAATCAGGACGAGTCCGCGATTATCGTCAACCCGATCAATCCGATGCAGGTGTTCGCCTCGTCAAATAACGCTGCGGGCGGTCTATTTGCGGCCCGCAGCATCGACGGCGGTGCCACGTGGCTCACGAGTAATGGTGCCAACTTATTGATCGCTGACGGCAATGATGGAATGGTTGCGGCTTGCTGTGATCCGACGCTCGCTTGGGATACATTTGGCAATCTGTATATTTCTTACATTTCCGCGGACCTGCAGTCAATTCCGATCGCAATCAGCACTGATGGCGGAGCCACGTTCGCCCAATTGACATCGTTTACAGGTGGAAACGTAGACCAGCCGACCATAACGACCGGCCCAGGGCTTGGGGGTGCAGGGCAGGCTGTCTGGATCACATATGCTCAGGGTGGCACACAAGCTCGTGGGGCCGCTGTTTCCGGACTCGGCGCAGCGAACGTGGGGGCCTTTGGTGCGGCGCAGGCAGTGACAGGAGTGAACCAGTTTGGAGACATCGCGATTGGCCCGACGGGGCAGGTTGTAGTGACAGGACAAAATGCAACGCAGATTCAGGTCAATACGGATCCTGATGGGCTCGGCCCGCTCGGGTTCTCAGGAGCGGTCATTGCGTCGGCGACCAATGTAAATACTTTTGACGCAATTCCTTCTCAGCCATCGCGGACAATTGATGCGGAAGCCGGCTTGGCATTCGACCGCAGCGGTGGCGTCAACAACGGTCAATTGTATTTGTTGTATACTGACGAAATCGTGGACGAACAGAACGACACGGACATCTTCGTTCGAATCTCAAATGATAACGGGGCGACTTGGGGTAGCCGTATTCGAGTAAACGACGATGCAACCACCAACAGCCAATGGTTCGGCAAGATTGCGGTCGATCAGACGACCGGCAATATTGGTGCCGTCTTTTATGATGCCCGTAACAGTGCAACGAACACGAGGGTTCAGCTTTGGGGGTCTATCAGCAACGATGGCGGACAGACATGGGACGCCAATACTCGAATAAGTGCTGGAACTATCGACGGCACGGTGGCTGCGACCGGAGGACAGCAATTGGGGGATTATATTGGATTGACATTTGACGCGGGTCTGATGCATCCTAGCTGGTCCGACAATTCGAATAGTACATTTAATAACCCGGACGGATTCCTTCGGCAACTGGATATCTATTCGGCAACGATACAAACCGGGCCAGCGCCCCTGAGGGTTAGCATTACGCCATCAACAATTTCAGAAAACGCTGACGGATTAGTACCGGGATCCGGCGGAGTCAGAGCGACCATTCGGCGACCGGTTGGCAGCCCAAACGCTCAGCCTCTGATTGTGACTCTGACGAGCAGCGATACCAGTGAAATTCAGGTGCCAGCAACCGTTACGATTCTGGCAGGTCAAAATGCGATCACATTCCCCGTCAATGTCATCGACGACAACATCCTTGACGGTACTCAGTTGGTGGACTTGACCGCTGATGCAGTTGTCGGCGGCAGTCCCGTCACAGGAACGGCAAGTATTTCCGTGCTTGATGCGGAATCCTTCACGTTCACAGTCAGTGCGACTTCAGTACGTGAAGATGCAGGTTCCGGCGCGGTCACTGTCACGGTTCAGCGAAGCGACATCGATACCGTCCCTGCAAATGTCTATGTTGTTACGAATGACACGCTGCAGGTGTATGACAACCTTGGAACGATGCTCTCAACTCGACCGATTCCATGGCCAGCCGGACTGCGTCCTGCAGCTGAGCATGCACATGACCTGATCACTCTGCAAAACGGGAAGATCGCTGTCTACAACGGAACGACGGTTGCGTATCTTTCTGTTTTTGATCCAACGAATACGACTTGGCAGCATTTTTCCATTCCGGGGCTGTCAACTGACACGGACATTGCCACGGGTGGGATTACCTCATTGGGCAACTCCATCTTTGTGACAGATACGGGAACTGGCGCGAACCCATTTGGCATTGTTCAGTTTGATCTGGTGACGGGTGTGACGACCAGGTTTGCGACGCTCGCCCCTGCCTACCGCCTGTTTGTCAAAAGTGTCACGGGTACCAGCATTACAGAAGTCGATCCGGTTTCAGGCGCAACGTTGAATACGATTCCGATGCCGGTCGCGCCAGCAGTCAACTATGGCTTCAATAATGGACTGGCTTTTGACGGAATAGATCTTTGGGTTCTGGCAGGAGGAATTGGAAATGATACGATCTACCGGATCGATGCCAATACTGGTACGGTCCTCCAGATTCATCATCTCGGCGGCACAGACTCATGGGATGGATTAGCGTACCTGGATGGTCTCCTGTACGCAGTGCGTGGCTCAGATCAGGGAATCACGGTCTACAGTCCGAAGCTGCAGCGTTCCATCAAAACACTCAGTGTCGGGGCAGCCAACGGAATCAACATTTCCGGTGGACTTGCTGGCCTGGCGGCGCAAAACAAACTTGTCGTGACGTCGGCACAAGGCTCGCCACATGAAGTCTTCCTGATCAATCCTGAGACGGGTGCCCTTGAGAGCCGTTTTTCTACCGGTCTTAACGCGACAGCATACGGACTTGCTGTGGCCAATGGCAAAATCTATCTGGGTGAATACGGCAGCCAGCAGCTGCAAGTCTTCACTCCGACCGGGGTTTCCCTTGGTTCAGTAACGGTTGCAGCGGCAGGTGGTGTCTTTGCGCTCGGTGGCGACGATCTACCAGGAATGCGGGCCTCATTGTATCGATATCGCGATGTGTTTGCGGGGTTTGACGGTTCACTTTATGCACTGGACGTGGCTGGTACCGTGATCGCGCAATACGACCCAACCAGCCTCAATCTGGTGCGATTTTTCAATGTTGCAAATCCTGTGAATGGCATCGCAGTTGAGGCTGATGGCTCGATCTGGGGAGCCGGAAAAGATGGGAATTTATACCACTTCAACAGCGATGGATCGGTCATTGAAACAAGAATTACCGGGGCGGCTGAGTTGGTCGACATCGATTTGAATATTACAGGCCAGTTGCTGCTTACAAGCCGGGATGGCTCTGTCATTCGAATGCACACGGCGCTGATGTCAATGACACAATTCAGTGTCGGGATGTCGGAAGTCTTTGTCACCCTCGGGATTTCGCAAACACTGCCGGCAGGCGATGTCGTTGTTCAGTTAACCAGCAGTGATATCTCTGAAATCTCTGTACAGCCATTCGTTGTGATACCCGTCGGCCAGCAAAGTGTTGTGGTGCCACTCAATGCAGTCGATGACAACATTCTGGACGGAACCCAGAGCGTTGTCCTGACTGGTTCGTCAGTTGGATTCCTGGACGTCACACAGGTAATCGACGTCCTGGATGCTGAAACAATCGGAGTTGACATTCTGGCGAACCAGATCTCTGAAGCCGCTGGGATCAACGCGACTCAAGCTCGCGTCTTCAGAACCAACGTCGATGGGCCATTCCCGTTTATCTCAAGGCAAACGGCGTCCAATACGACATCGCGGACGATTGTGGATTTCGACAAGACGACCTCGTTGATCACGGTGCCAGCACAGACTTCCCGGCTAAGCGATGTCAATGTCACGCTGAACCTGAAACACGGATGGCTCCCCGACCTGGATATTTACCTGATTAGTCCGGCTGGGACTCGTGTTGAGCTGGTCACAGACCCAGACCCCAACGGCAATGGATCGTTCATGACGAATACCACGTTTGACGATCAAGCGCCGGGAAGCATTCTGTCGGGGTCTGCTCCCTTCACCGGAAAGTTCCGTCCCGAAGGCCTCCTGGAGGCCCTGAACGGCGAAAACCCATCCGGAATCTGGACGCTGGAAATTACGGACGACAATCAATCGGACTTTGGCACGCTGTTCTCGTGGTCGCTTGACATTGAAACGAAGGGACTTGCCCCGCAACTGGTCACTCTGTCGCTGACGGGGGATCCAGGGGAAATCAGCGTCCAACAAACCGTGACGATACCCGCCAATCAGTCGGAGATCGTGATTCCGGTAAACGCGATCGACGACATGCTGCTGGATGGCACGCAGATTGCCGGAATTCAGGCTAACGCCAATGCACCCGGATTTGAACTGGGCAATGACAATGTTGCCGTTCTCGATCTGGAAACCCTCACATTCACCATCGACAAGAACAGAGTTTCTGAAGCGGCCGGCCCAAGAGCTTTGACAGGAACCTTGACTCGGTTTAACACCGATATTTCATTACCTTTCACTGTGTCCGTCAGCAGCAGTGATACGTCGGAACTGACCGTTCCTGCAACTGTCACCATTTTGGCCAATCAGACCTCGGTCACATTTCCTATTGACGCAGTCGATGATGTGCTGGTAGATGGAGACCAGACAGTCGTGATCACAGTTTCAGCGCCGGCATACGGTGCGGATATGACGCGCACAGTCATTGTCGAGGATCTGGAGCCAAGTCTCAAGCTGACGACCGGCACTCCCGTGGTTGCCGAAAATGCAGGCAGCTTTACGGTGACCGTGACTCGCCAGGATCTGGCGGATCTGACAGCCGCGATGATTGTGGATTTGACGGGTGGTCCGGGGCTGATCGTTCCGGCGACTGCCACAATTCCGGCTGGCCTGGACAAAGTGACGTTTTCAGTCGATGTCATCGACAACGCGATTCTCGATGGCACTCGCAATTCCAACATCCAGGCGACTGGAAGTCTAGTCACGGCTGGCGATCTGGGAATCACGATCAATGACTACGAAACACTGACGATCACGGTCAATAAGTTGTCTTTCCTTGAAAACGCAGGTGTCAATGCGGCAATTGGTACTGTTCGCCGCAGCAATACGGGGAATCTGGGACAGGCACTTGTGGTTTCCCTGGCAAGCAGCGATCAAACGGAACTCAAGGTGCCCTCGGCGGTCACTATTCTGGCAGGCCAGGAAACCGCCACGTTCTCTATTGATGCGGTGAATGATCCTGATCTGGATGGAACTCAGAACGTCACCATTACAGCCACAGCGGCTGGCTATGTGAATGGCACCGTTGGCGTCGCGGTTCAGGATCACGAACCACCGGTTCTCTCCGGACCGACTGCCACGACACCGAGTTCCAAGCCAAAGATCACCTGGAATGCGCTCAGTGGCGCGTTGCGATATGATGTCTGGATCTCCAATCTCACGACCAACGTCGCTCAAATTGTCCGCAATATCAACGTGCCGACAAACTCATTCGTGCCACCGGAAAATCTGGGGATTGGACGTTACCGCGTCTGGGTGCGCGCGATCGACCAGCTGGAAGTGCCCGGATACTGGAGCGTTGGGCGTGACTTCTTTGTCAATACTCCTGCCATAATTACGTCTCCGACACCAAACACCGTCATCGCCAGCAGTAGTTTTCCGACGATTACATGGTCAGCAATTCCCGATGCTGTTAAGTATGAACTTTGGGTCAACAATCTGACCACCGGTCAGAATCAGGTGATCAACCGCGCCGGTGCGACCGCTTTGACGACGACTTCGTACGTTGCGACTGAGAATCTACCGTCCGGAACGTATAGGATCTGGGTTCGTGGCCTGAATTCCAGCGGCGAAGCCGGACTGTGGAGTCTGCCGACAACGCATACAGTTCTGGCTCAACCGAAGATCACACAACCTGCCTTCAGCGGAACATTTGACGCGACTCCAACCTTTGCCTGGACCGCCGTCACCGGTGCCACCAGCTATGATCTTTATGTCGCAGACGCGAAAACAAAAGTCGTGGTCTTACGCGATCAGTTTGTAAAAACAACCACTTTGACGGCAACGAAAGACATCCCGTCCGGCGGATATCTCGTATGGGTGCGAGCACAGAGCGGAAATTCGTACAGTGCCTGGTCGACCCCGAGTGCATTCTCAATTGGTCTGCCTCCGAAAATAACCAGTGCGACGACCGTGGGTACCCCTGCCAAACCGCAGTTCACCTGGACGACCATCGCGGGCACGGAACATTACGAATTGTGGGTCAACAACGCCGCCGACTTGCGTGTGATCTACGAAACAAATCTCAAAACCACGACATTTACTTCGGCAACAACTCTGGCAACGGGCACGTATCGCGTGTGGGTGCGAGCGGTCAGCGCTATGGGAGTAACCACAGACTGGAGTACACCTGTTGATCTGGTCGTCGCTTCGTCGGAACTTCCAAAGGGCACTTTGGGCTCCGTTCAGACCATGATTTTGGCGTCATTGATCCTGGTTGACCTGCCGCTGACTCCTGATAGTTCGCCTGTGGAACGTCCTGATGCGTTCTCGTCAGGGGCGGAAACACCAGTCAATGCTGACGTGATGCCGGATGTGGCAGTTCCCATTGCCAGTGTTACAAATTCCATAAATCCGATTGAGCCCGCGCTGACGATGGACTCAGAATTTGATGCTGTCATGTCGGAATGGCAATCAGCCGACTGGTGGACAGAAACACCTGGCACGCAGGACCGGAAAGAACTTCATTCTACAGCAGTTCTCGCAGCCAGCCTTGGCCTTGTTGTTCGCCATGGTCAGCGTGCGGACGATCGCCGGAAACGAAAATCGTAGGCGATGTCGCTCCGCCGACTCGCATTCCTCTTCACGCCTGTGCGTCTACGGCGCCGCACGGTGGTGGCGAGAAGTCGCCGCGAGTGCACGCAACGGTCAGAGTCACAGGCCGACGCTGATTCTGTCCGTGCCAGGCGTGGCGGCTGAATGTCAGAGACCCCCAATGCTGCCTCGTGCTTTTTGCGAACTGCTGCTGACAGATGACGTCGTCGTGGATGACACGGAGGCGCATCATCTGCTGCATGTACTGCGGCTCAAACCCGGAGATCAATTGCAGTTGTTTGACGGCTGCGGAATGGAAGCAGATGCCGTCGTGACGCGCACCAACCGGCGTGAAGTTTTTTGCGCTGTGACAACTCGTCGACAGACGTCGCAAATCGATCGAGTCCACGTCACGGTGATCGCAGCGCCACCCAAGGTCGACCGACTGAAATGGATGGTCGAAAAGCTGACAGAAATAGGGGTGGCGCGACTCATTCTGCTGCAGACGGATCGCACCGAAGTCACGCCGCGTGAATCCCGCACAGAGAAACTTCGCAGCAGCGTGATCGCTGCCTGCAAGCAGTGCCGTCGCAACGAACTCATGCAACTGTCGCCTTTGCAGACGCTGACGTCTGTCCTGGACGACGTGGCGACCGCACGACTGCCAGGCAAACTCTGGATTGCGCATCCAACGCCTTCGATGCTGAGTCTGTCGTGTGAGGCAGTGATGCCGATCATAACTCGACTTTTGCTGATTGGCCCGGAAGGCGGATTCACAGATGCTGAAGTTCAGGCCGCAGTCAACGCCGGTGCCCGCATGATTTCATGGCCGCACACCATTCTGCGGATCGAAACTGCTGCCATCGTGTTCGCAACCCAACTGCTGTCGAACTAGCCTGCATTGCGCACAGAATCGTAGGCCGGACCGAGCAAACCCAATGATTGCCGGAGCGGCGCCCGCCAATTCATCCTGAATCCAGGTGACAGGATGTGATGACCAGAAATCCGGGTTTGCGCTGTTCCGGCATTAGCGGCGGGCTTGATCCGGCCTACACCGCGCCCAATGCAGGCTAGTGATCGCGTTCGATTGACTTGATCACTGGACCAGTTGAACGGCTTACGGCGGCACTGATGGCTTTTACCAGTTCTGTCCGCCTGAATGGCTTTTCGAGCAACGATGAAACGCATCGAAAGCGGAGCAGTTCATGCATATTGGTCTTAGAGAAACCACTCATCAACACCACCGGAATCTCCGATCCCCGTTGCTCAAGTTCCTCGAGCATTGATGTGCCATCGACGCCGGGCATCATCAAGTCTATCAGGAGGCAATCAATCGCATGATCCTCGCTCAGAAACTCCAATGCTTCACTGGCGGTCAAAAAGCAGTGTGCGGTCCATTGATTTGCCTGAAACACGCGTTGCACAAACTGCAAAACCTGCAACTGATCATCAATGATGACTGCGGTGACTGATTTCGGTAACGTGCGGCACGATGAATCTCCGTGGACGCAAAGATCTTCTGTATGAAACTCGGAAAGACGAGGCAGCAGAATACGAAATGTTGTGCCGGCATCCTTGATGGAAGTGAGCCGAATCAAGCCGTCATGACGATTCACGTGGCCGTACACGATGGCCAGCCCGAACCCATGCGACTGTGGTTGATCTTTTGTCGTATAAAAAGGTTCAAAGATCCGAGTCAAATGTGCCTCAGCGATGCCGCTGCCACAGTCAGTGATTTCGAACCAAGCGAAATCACCACCCTCTCGGCGATTTCCAAACAGCGAAGGATCAGCGGCAATCTGATCCAGCAATTCAATCCCGACCCGAATTCTGATTGTGCCTTTGCAATTTGACATTGCATGCGCGGCATTCGTCACCAGATTCAGCAGAATCTGTTCGAGCTGCCCAGCGTCGGCTTCTGTATAAACGGGATGCGAGGACGGAAAGAATTCCACGTTGTGCTGCACGCCAGCCCCGGACCGGAACAGCGGCAACATGCGGTGCACAAGTTGATTGAGTTCAACCGTTGTCTTTTGAGCCTGCTGCTTACCAGCATAGGCCAGCATTTTGCGACTCAGGTCGGCGGCTGTTTCAGCAGCTGTGGTAATGCCATTCAGATATTCTGCTGCACGTTCTGAAATATCCTCCGTGTAACGCAGCAGTTCGGCATTTCCCAGCACGCCTACCAGCAGATTATTGAAATCGTGCGCGATTCCGCCGGCGAGGTCACCCAGACTCTCCAGCCGTGCGGACTGCGCCAGATGCAGATCCAGCCGCTCGCGTTCTTCCGCCGCTTTTTTTCTTGCCAGAATTTCGCCATGAAGTTGCGAGTTCAGTTTTCGGAGCCGTCTGCGTTCTCGCAGCAGAAACACTGCCAGTCCGATAGAGGCTACCAGACCGATTCCGGTCAGCCGCAGATAAAACTCTCGCGCCTCCAGGGCAGTGTCGCGTTCTGTCTCCAATACGGCTCCAAGGGAGGACTTCTCTCTCAGAAGTGTCAGCATTTGCAACTTCTTGCTGTCGCGGACGATATTCCGCATCCAGTTGCCCTGTTCTTGAACGTCCTGAAAACGCATCTGAACTGCGGACAGGAGATTCGCTCGAAGCGACGGTAACGGCTTTTGAAACAGGGAAATCTGCGATCCGGTGCTGGACAATTGAGTCAACGTCGACGGCGTGGCGATCAAGTGAATGTGTTCTGCCGCCGACATCAATGCGTCTCTCGCTGAGGAATCCTGCCCCAGACGGTGCTGCACAATTCCAATCCGGATATCCGTCAGTGCCACGGCTGACAAATCACCCGCACTCAGCATGATTTTCCTCGCTGCAGTAAGTGTCTCCAGCGAGGCTTTAAGCTGACCAGTTTGCTGCATCATGGTTGCCGCCAGCATGCAGGCTTCAAACTGGAAACGCGGGGCCGCACCACTTTGTCTGAGCGAATCTGGCAGGCTCAGAATTTCGGTACGGTAAAACACGCCGCGGTGCAATTCATCCGCCTCCGTCATTTCGTTCGAAGTGGTCGGCTGCCGCAGCACTGAGAGGAACTGATCCAACGCAGATTCACTACTGATGGCTGTTGTGTCTATTGTCGTCAACATCGCAGGCACGTACGGGATTGACGATGTGACCGGCTGCGGCTTCATCGACCGGACAGCAAGTTCAAACTCAGCAGCATACTGCACGTGAGACTGTGCTGCATTAGCGGCTGCATCGGCGGCGTTCCGGAGTTGATTCAGACAGTCTGTCTGCGAGTACACCGAGTGTTCGACGTTCGTTCGTGCGATTTCGTACAGCAGAACAAGTTCAGGTTCATCGGGATGGATACGAACTTGAATCGCCTTTTCAAAATCCGGGCGGCATTCTTCAAATCCGAAATGACGCAGATTGGCGGCCGAACGCTGCATCCGGGCAATTGCCAGAATCGCGGTGTCGTTCGTTTGCTGTGCGGCCTTGATTGTCTCCGTGCATTGCTGAATGCAAAGAGGGAGGTTTTCATAGTAAGAGGCGAGATTACGCCGCAATTGCTCAACCAATTGTTTGTGCGACGACCGTTTGTCGTGCGTCCCGACGGCGGATTCAGATGAAACGACACCGTTCGGAGCACGGATGTCACCGGGCGGACGCCTTGCGCCTGCGATATCCGCTTCCGCGCTCCAAACCGTCGCGCTGCCAAACCACAGCACTGCCATGCACGCTGCAGTCCGGGTGAAAGTCTTCCTGAGTTGACGTGGAATCATCAACGCAAACGGCCTTTGGACAACCTGCTGGGTGTGGAAAACAAAGTAGATAGCGCAGTTCAGCATATTCAACTCTGTTGGGCAAGTCACTTGCCAGTCACTGGACGGAATGGGGTGCAGTCGCCGATTTCGGTAGGTCCTGCTTGCCGAGCAGGACTTCGCGGCTACGCCGCGACCAGCGACGCGTCGTGGTCGAATGGACGGCCACGCGGCGAGGTGGAGCAGATGTGCGACCCATGGCGGTTCGCCGTACGGCGAAAGTCCTTTCCGGCAGAAAGGACCTACCAAACACAGTCCTTTCCGGCAGAAAGGACCTACTTTGACAATCATCCGCGACTGGACCCGGACGGAATCTGCTCGCACGCCGTGTGTGACATATCGTCACGCATCGGTGTGCGGATTCGAATTTCGGTGTGCACTCCGGATGTCGTTGCTGCCAGTTCGATCGCTCATCCAGAGCAGTCATTACACAGCGTGGAACTGAACAAAACCTCTTTTTTCAAGTGTGATCATTCCGAAGTCGGGTTTCTTTCACCCAGATTCATCCGGTTTCCGGGATTATCGGAGCCGCGGAATCCTGGCATCGTCGTTTGGCACAGACGATGCTCGGCGTCATCGCATCCAGTGACTTCTTCAATTAGCAACGGTATCCGTCTATGTCATTTGCCATCCGATCGGCGGCCACTCTGGGTGTCGGCCTTTTCCTGTACGCAGCGTGTGGTTGTCAGCGGTCTGAGCCAGTTCAATGGGAAGCCAGTGAGCAGGTGCAAAAGCTGGCTCCGGAGTTGGCGACACAGGTTAGCACAGCCGTGCAGGCTCATGCGGGAACCGTCCTGCTGCCGAAAATGCTGACAGATGCCGAATCGAAGTCTGAACGTGACAAATTCGCCAGAGAATTAACACTCAAGCATGGGCAGGAAGTCTATATGAAGCGCTGCGTGCAATGTCACGGCGTTTCCGGGGACGGGAATGGTCCTGTCGCCAACAGTCTGTATCCTCGGCCTCGCGACTATCGTCGCGGCATCTTCAAGTTTACCTCAACTCCCTACGGTGGTAGGCCGCGACGTGAAGATCTGATTGCGACGCTGCATCGAGGCATCATCGGAACGTCGATGCCGTCATTTCGACTGTTGCCGAAAAAAGACATCGAATCAGTGGTTGATTATGTACTCGTGCTCGCTCAACGCGGTGAGTTGGAATATCAGCTTGCCAGCGAAGCGGAGGCCTCAGAGGAATTAATCGACGAGGACATTCCTGACTATGTGGAAGACGTCGGAAATCACTGGAAAGAAGCGGCCGCGTCGCTCACGCAACCACTGACGCCCGAGCCGCAGCTGACGCCCGAGAGAGTTGCCCTTGGCCGCGAAGCCTTTCTTACCAAGGGCTGCAGCAAGTGTCATGGCGAAGACGGCCGCGGGCATACGAAAGACAACATCGGCAAAGATTCATGGGGCCATTCTACTCGAGCTGCTGACCTGACATCCGGAATGCTGCATGGCGGTCAGGATCCGATTGATATTTACCGTCGCATCATGAATGGCATCAATGGCAGTCCAATGCCGGGCTTTAAGAGTTCACTCGAAAGCGAACCGGAGACCATCTGGAACCTGGTGAGCTACGTGCTAAGCGTTTCAAATCGTCGCCGCGAAGGCACTCCGGTACCCGCGGGATTGATGAAGCCCTATGCGGAACCGGTGGCAGCAATTACTGAATAGGCAACACCCAATCTGACGGATCGGTCGGATTTGACAGATTGCTTAGCGAATTTAAAAGACATGAGCCATTCATATGCCTGATCAAACAAGTCGTGAACAAAAGCAACGTGAACTACTGGCCTTGAAGGCGCGGGTGGCGGCGTTAGAAAACGAGCTTGCCGATAGTCAGATTCCGCCGGACTGGAGCCCGGTGAAATTCTACATGGCATACTATGCGACGGTGGGTTTCGTGCTCGGCGGGTTTGCCGCGATGGTCAGTCTGCTGTTCAACGTGATTGGATCGACCGTTGCGGGCAAACATTCGCTGGAAATTATCCGCGTCTATCTGACGTTTCCGCTCGGCGCACGGGCGTTACCGCTGGGGACTCAAAATGCCGATTCTGCGTTTGTGATCAGCGATGGCACTATCCTGGCTTTGGGTTGCTGCCTGTATATTGGTACCGGGATGGTGCTGGGCAGTCTGTTTCACTGTGTGATCTCGCGGTTTGCAGAGAACAAGTCGGTGGGCGTCAGACTCATGTGGGGATCAGCGCTCGGAGCTGTCGTCTGGTTCGTCAACTACTACCTGATTTTGTCGTGGCTGCAACCAGCGATGTTTGGCGGCAACTGGATTACGAATAACGAATACCTTCCGTGGTGGGTAGCTCTTGCAACTCATCTTGTCTTCGGCTGGTCCATGGCCGTTATGGCACCGTTCGGAGCCTACGTACCGTATCGCAGGCCGACGGGAATTCACTGAATCGCTGATCGTACTGTCCGGCTGACGCCGGACGATCGCCAGAACAGAACATCCTTCGTTGAAGTTTAAACATATGACCGCAACGGCAATCACGCGCGATCCAAAGTCTCACGAAGAACTGGTTGATGAGAAGATCGTCAAGTTCTATTTCATCGCGGCTTTGATTTTTCTGACCACTTCAATGCTGGCTGGCATTCTTGTCGCATTGCAGCTGATTCGCCACAATCCGTTTGCCGGAATCGAGTTGTTCTCGCCGGGTCGCTGGCGAATGGTCCATACGAATGCAGTCGCCTATGGTTTCCTGGCAAACGGGTTTCTGGGTTGTCTGCACTGGGCGATACCTCGATTGACTCTGCAGCCAGTGGCCAACAGAAAACTGTCGTGGTTCATCTATGCCGCGTGGCAGGTCGTGGTCGGGGCGACGGCAATTGGAATTCTGTTCGGAGAAGCTCAGGCACTGGAATGGGGCGAAACTCCCGTCTGGATTGACCCGCTGGCTCAGGTGGGCCTGCTGCTGGTCGCCATTAATTTCATGACGCCGATTGCCCGCATGAAAGGGCCAATGTACGTCAGTCTGTGGTACTTCCTTGCCGCGTTTGTCTGGACCTTTCTGACATACGCGATGGGAAATTTTGTGCCCGAGTATCTTGTTTCAGGGACCAGCGCCGGTGCTGTCGGCGGGTTGTTTATTCATGATCTTGTGGGACTGTTCGTGACACCGCTCGGCTGGGGGCTGATGTATTACTTTGTCCCGATCCTGCTCAAACGCCCCATCTGGAGTCACGGGCTTTCGCTTGTCGGATTCTGGGGTCTGGCCTTCTTCTATCCGCTGCAGGGCATTCACCATTTCCTGTACACGCCGATTCCGATGTTCCTGCAATATGGGGCCATCGTTTCCACAATTGCCGTGGAACTGGTGGTGACAACGGTGATTATCAACTTCTTCGGATCGATCTGGGGTAACGCTGGCGTGGTTCGGACAAACCTGCCGATCCGCTGGTTCTATACCGGGATGATTTACTACTTCCTGACCTGCCTGCAGTGCGCGTTTCAGGTAACGCTGACATTTCAAAAGATCATTCACTTCACCGACTGGGTCGTCGGACACGCGCATATGGTGATGTTTGGTGTGTTTTCAATGTGGATCATGGGCATGATGACCTACCTGTTTCCGCGTCTGCTGGGACGCAACTGGGCCAGCCGAGCCCTTTGTGAATGGCACTACTGGCTATCGACGGTCGGATTGTTCGTAATGGCAGCGGACTTGATTCTGCTGGGCCTCTTCCAGGGCTGGTCATGGGCCGCTCTGGAACCGTGGGATGCGTCGGTTGATTTCTCTTTTCCGTTCTGGGTTCTGCGAGTCATCGCGGGGCTGGCGATGTTCGGTGGACTGCTGGCTTTCCTGACAAATATCTGGCTGACGTTCAGGGCTGTCCCTGGGCCTGCTGCGGTCAAGGCTGGCGACCTGGTACCGACGTAGGGGACAGCCCTGGCCTTGCCGTTGGCCCAAACAAGAAAAATCAGACCGATCGGTCTGATCCGTCGGATCCGTCGGATGATTATTCCTGTGACATTGTTCTCCTGGTGGCAAAATCATGTTTGAAAGCAAATCGGGGATTCTGTACATCGCGGGCATCGGTTTTTTTGCCCTGGCGTTCGTGTCGAACGCACTTGTCCCGTGGCTGATGTATAAAGACATTCCGGAAAAGAGTGTGGCGGACCTGATCAATCCGAATCTGAGATATCAGTTCGAAGATCTCGCCCGGCGTTACCCGGATTCTTTCAATGCGACTTACGGAACGCCGCCGGGCGGTGAAGCAGAACACGACGCATGGTGGAATGAAAAATGTGCCGAGGCACTTCGCACTGGCCACAAGCTGTATGTTGGCGAAGGATGCTGGCATTGCCACAGTCAGTTTGTTCGCCCCGTGTCGAACGAAGAAGAACGTTGGGGGCCGGTGTCGCGGTCCGTTGAGTATCAGAACGAACTGCAACGGCCGGTGTTGTTCGGGACACGCCGTGTTGGTCCGGATCTCTGCCGTGAAGGCGGACGTCGTTCCAACGACTGGCACGCGGTCCACTTCTTCAAGCCGGAAAGCCTTTCGCAGGCTTCGCCGATGCCGGAGTATCCCTGGTTCTTTGATGGCTCGCCCGACAAACCCAATGCCAAAGGGTTAGCGATCATGACTTACATCCAGTGGCTGGGTTCATGGCAGGAAAGTTATCCGTATTACGAAGCCTATGTTCCGTCTCCGGTACAGAAGCCCGAAGCTGCTGACGCAACAGAAGTGGCCGAATAGAGCAGGCAATTTGAATTCAGAAATTCAGAAATTCAGAAATTCAGAAATTTTGAAATCTGAGATTTGACATGGCACTCAAAGATTCCGAACAAAAACCTTTGACAACACCGCCCGCTGAATCCGGAGGCGTGGTGACTTCGCGCAGAGATCGATCGATTGCCTGGACGGTGACGATCATCTTTGGAGTGGTGATCCTTGTTCCCTGCCTGATGGGATTCGTCATCAAGTTTGGTGAACTCGTGGCGCTGACAAAAGATCCCGAAGACGGTGGCTTCTCAATTACCCCTGTGGTCAATTATCTGCTTGCCAGCGCCGGGTTCTTTTTTCTTCTGCTGTGGGCGGCGTTGAACGGCATGTTCAGCGATCTGGAACGACCAAAATATCTGATGCTCGAAAACGAGCGGGAGCTGGATGCACATGGCTGATGCTGAACACCCCGGAATGCCGGACCAGTCGTCTCCGGAACAGGAACATGCGTTTCACTACTATCGCGGAAACGAAATCCCGTGGTACATTCGAGTCATCTGGCTCGGGTTCTGGATTTTCACGGTCTACTACATCATTCGGTATTTTTTTCCGGCGATGCAGGTTGAATTGGTTCTGCCTCCATGAGCCTCATGCCGCTCCTTGTTGAAGCACGCGAACCTGTGAACACGGATGCGTCGCACGATGCACTGTGTTGCACCTGGTGCGGGCTTCCTTTAGCAGGTGCAAGACGGGACGGTGAGACTCCAGCCGAACCGAACACGTCGCAATCGCGCACGGCTCAGCAGGATTTCCGATCTCCCGGGTCAGAAGCCACCTATTGCTGCTTCGGCTGTCGCATGGCACATGCGATCACGGAGGAAAAGGGACAGGAAGGAGCGGTCCGCTGGACGATCGTGCGACTGGGAATCGCGATTTTCTTTTCGATGAACCTCATGGCATTTACAATGACCATGTGGTCGCTGGATATCTATGAAGTTCAGCGCGATCCGTTTCAAACGCAACTCTTCGAAGTCTTTCGCTGGCTGAGCATGATGTTCAGTCTGCCTGTACTGTTACTCCTTGGCGTGCCGTTGCTGCAGAATGCGATGATCAGCTGGCGGCAGCGGATCTTTTCAACTGATCTGCTGATCGCAACCGGGGTCGCAGCAGCGTACGTTGTCTCGGTCGCCAACGTGTTGCGCGGCGAGGAAACAGTCTATTTTGAAGTCGGTGCGACGGTGCTCGTCATGGTCACGCTGGGCCGCTGGTTTGAAGCCACGGGAAAACAAAAAGCCACTGAGGCGCTCGATCAACTTGCGGCTCTCCTGCCAATGAGGGCGCAGCGAGTCACTGACGACGGTATGTCGGAAATCGCATGTGCTGACATTCTGTCGGGAGATCACTTGCAAATTCGGGCAGGTGAGCGATTCCCGACCGACGCGATTCTCATCGACGGCGAGACGACTGTTGACGAACAGGTTTTCACAGGTGAAAGTACGCCGTTGGGGCGCGTCCCCGGAGATCGGATTCTCGGCGGGACGGTGAATCTCGATGGCCATGTCGTCGTCAGAGCGACGGCCGCGTTTCGAGAAGGCTCATTTGGTCGTTTGCTGCAACTGCTGCGGGAAGCGAGGTTGTCGCGGGGGCACTATCAGCGACTGGCCGATCGGGTTTCCGCGTGGTTCTTTCCTTCGATCACCGGTGTCGCGCTGCTGACGCTGATCGTACACTGGCAGTATGGTGCCGGTTCGGCGATTCAGTGCAGCCTGAGTGTCCTGCTGATCGCCTGCCCTTGTGCGCTGGGATTGGCGACGCCACTCGCCGTCTGGACTGCACTCAGCACGGCGGTGAAGCATCAGGTCCTGTTCCGCAGTGGAGATGCGATTGAACGGCTGGCGACTGTGAAGGCCGTCTGTTTTGACAAGACGGGAACGCTGACCACGGGCACGCCGCAAGTGCGGCATCTGTGTTCGCTGGATGATCAGAATGCCTCCCAGGTACTGCAACTCTGTGCGGCATTGGCGAGAACGTCGTCGCATCCGTTTTCGCAGGCCGTAGTGAGATTCGTTGAAGCGCGCGATGGGCAGTCTTCTGAGCCGTTTCTGAACCACGTACGTTCGGTGCCCGGAGGGGGTGTGGAAGCGACGCTGGTCGATGGAACTCGGCTGCGGCTGGGGAGTCTGGAATTCGTTTCAGTCGATGCGCAGATTGAATCTCGCCTGAGACTGAGAATCTCGCACGCGTTGTCCATCGCCGATCAGGAAGCTGCGTCGGTGGTTGCGGTCGCTGTCGCCGATCGTCCGGTGATTCTGTTTTTGCTGACGGAGAAAATACGACCAGAAGCTACAACGACGGCAAAGGCCATAATGGATTCCGGTTTGCAACTGACGGTGCTGACTGGCGATCGATCTGCAAAGGCCCGGCCGTTGCGTCGCGACTTACTGGATTGTCACGAAGTCGGTTGCCAGTGTAGCGCGGAATGCGTTTCAACTCATGCCGTCGAACATTATGATCCTTTGCTCGACACCCGTCCGCTCCGCCATGCACCCGTGACAGCATCACGCTTGTCCATCGAATGCGATCTGCGCCCGGACCAGAAAGTCACGAAAGTATTACAAATCCGAGCTCGATATGGTGCAGTGGCGATGGTCGGTGACGGAATTAACGACGCTCCGGCGCTCGCCGCAAGCGATGTAGGCATCGCCATGGGATGCGGTGCCGATGTGTCGCGGGATGCGGCCCAGGTTTGTCTCCTGAGCAACGACCTCAGCCGCATTCCGTGGGCAATTCAACTGGCTCAACGAACACGATCGGTGATTCGACAAAATCTTTTCTGGGCGTTTGGTTACAATTCTGTCGGAGTCGTCCTTGCTGCATGTGGCCTCCTGAATCCGGCTGTAGCGGCTGGTCTCATGATTGTGAGCAGCCTGTTGGTGATTTCAAATTCGCTGCGGCTGATGCAGGAGACGACTTCATGAGCGTTTCCATCGCAGAGTTCTCACTCATCTTCGTGAGTGGCGTGCTCGGGTCGGCGCATTGCATCGGCATGTGCGGCGGCAT
>JAYSPO010001255.1:0-3257 GCA_043722015.1 Candidatus Kuenenia sp.
CGAATGCTGCGGAGTACTTTCCCGACTGGCTGTCATCACTGAATGGCAAGCAGATTCGGATTCGTGGCTGGATGTATCCGACGTATGTGTCGGAAGGTCTGCCATCATTCACGCTGGCCCGTGACAACGGAATTTGCTGCTTTCAGCGAATGCCGAAAATCTACGACGTGATTTTTGTGAAACTGGAAGAGGGCCATTTGTCAAGATACATCGATCAGCGCCCGTTTGATGTGGAAGGCACATTCCGCATCGACAACGAAAGCGACGGCGATGGCTCAGAGCTGCCTCGGCTCTACAAAATCGAAAACGCCCGAGTCCTTGATTAGGACGGCACTCGCATGATTTTACCTCGGGCGGTTGGCATTTGCTCGTTTCACCGCGTGCCCGGCGGGCCGCAATTGTTCTATTTGAAGTTTCGAATTTGAGATTTAAAATACGAACGGCGGGGCGTTGCCCACGCGGTTAAACGAATGAGCCGTCCTCATCCGCCCACGGCATAAAGTCGCTGAAATCTGTGGCAAGAATGCATGCTCAAAGTCAAACGAAAACGTCACTCCAGCACTTCGCTGAGCCGCTGCTTCGTTTTGGGACGGTTCAATTCTGCCTTGCCGAAGCCGTACTTCGCTCCCCGCGCGACCGCCTTTTCCTGCCATTCTGCGAAATTCGAAACCAGCATGACTGGAAGTGTGGCCGTCGCCTTATCATCAAGAATTTTCTGCAGAATCTCCATGCCGTCGCTATCGTCGGCGTCCAGTTTGCGATTGATGAGGACCAGATTGATGGTCTGTGATTTCAGCAATTGATATGCATCGGTCGCCAGATCGGCCGTCAGCACGGTAGCGCCGAAGTGCGATGTCAGGTAATGTGAAATTGCAGCCTGATCCGGACGACACTGTCCGATACTGAGCACGTTCTTGCCTGACATCGAATCGCCTGTAAAAAGTGTAAGATTGCGGTAAGGTTTGAATCGCTGTAATCGTCATCACAGTTACGCTCAGCCCGGATATCTAAGATTGCGCGTTCCGAGGCATGGAACGTTGTTCTTTTTCTCTCAACGGTTGCGACAATCCTGCAGCCACCCAAAATCCTGCTCTCGGGCATTGTAACATGAAAGACACGATTTCAAGCGGACTGGATCTGCTAGCCACCGGATTGCGGCCCTATGTCGCCGATCGAGCGGCTTCCATGGCGTGCGATGCCCGAATCCTTGCAGATATCGAACACGGCGACGCTCAGTTTCTGCTTGTACTCATGTGGGATCGCTGGAATGACATGTTTCGCCAGGATCTGTCGTTTGTGGAACGCAGTCTGATCAGCGAACTCCGGGATTTCAGAAATCGCTGGGCACATCAGGGTCAGATGACTGAGCAGGACAAATATCGGGTCCTGGACGATATCGAACGCCTGCTTCGTTCGATACACAGCGATCAGGCTGTCAAAGCTGCGGACTTGCGCCGCGAATCGCTCAATCGACTGTGGCAGGCGGAAATCGGAAACGACAATGATGGGAGGGCACTCCGCATCATCTGGCCATTTCTGTTGTGCCTCACCAGTGCGGCGGCTTTATGTTTTGCGTTCTTTTGGTTCTTGACAACGCCCTGGAACGGCATCCTGTCAGTTCTGGCGGTCTTGGGACTATTCCGGTTGGCCTGGCATCAGTCAATCCGGGATTCTGTCAGAACAGCAGGGCCAAAAGAATGTCGCGACTGCGGAAAAATCATATATACTATCGAGTGTCCATACTGTCGTCCCGCAGCATTGAGAGCAGAGGCTGATCCGGCGATGGCACTGTCGCAGCCGCTTTCCGGTCTGAGGATCGTCCAAAAATTGACAAGTTCGCTGGAGCGACGACGTGCAGCGGCTGCCAAGGCGAGATCGAAGTAGTTCACTCGGCATGGCCCGGAGTGAGATATTTCACCCGTGATCGAAAGTCCGGCCGCCTGCCCAACCCACGTGGACGACCTGGCCATCGACCGCTGGGCAAACTTGTGAGCTGTAATTCAAGACATCTCAATTCATGGCCCCGCACAAGACAATGCAGTTTCCCCCCACCCTGCTGAAGCAATGTTGGTTCGTTGCAGGGCCCACTGCGTCCGGGAAATCATCCGCCGCGATGCATCTGGCTCACGTGCTGAACGCCGAAATCGTCTCGCTGGATTCGATGGCCGTTTATCGCGGCATGACGATCGGTACAGCCAAGCCATCTGTCGCCGATCAGCAGTCTGTTCGTCACCATCTGATCGATATTGCCGACCCCGCTCAGGATTTCAGCGTCACAGAATTTGTGCGGCTGGCTCATGAAGCGGCAAATGATATCGCATCGCGGGGATTCGTGCCGCTGTTTGTCGGCGGCACCGGACTTTATCTGCGATCGATTCTGCGAGGCATGTTTGAGGGACCGGAAGCCGATTGGGGTCTGCGAAATCGGTGGGAGAAACTGGCGGTGCAGCACGGTCCGGAATGGCTCCATGCACAATTGGCCGAGCGTGATGCAGTGACCGCTCGGCGTCTGCATCCCAATGACATGCGGAGATTGATCCGAGCAATCGAAGTCTTTGAGTTGACCGGGAAACCGCTGTCAGAAGATCAACACCATCGACCACGACCGCCGGAAGATCGACCAGCCTGTGTCGTGTGGCTTCAGCCACCGCGGCCCTGGCTGCATCACCGCATCAACAAACGCATTGACATGATGATGCAGGCTGGCTGGCTGGAAGAAACACGCCTGCTGCTGGAATCTGAACCGCCCCCCGGCCGCACGGCAAGACAAGCGCTCGGCTATCAGGAACTCATCCAGCATCTTGAAGGAACACTGTCACTGGATCAGGCTGTGGCTCTGACAAAGATTTCAACGCGCCAATTTGCCAAAAGACAGCATACCTGGTTTCGCAACATTGAAGAATGTACTCGGCTGGATATTACCGGTGCAGAATCGCCCGCAGCACTGGCGCAAATGATTGTGAATCTGCAGCGGACTTGAGCCTGATTGAGATGCTGACCAGTATGGACAGCAGGCTGCGTGTGCTACAGCGAAATTCCGACGACGACATATTTTCTCGCAGCGACGGAATGGATGATTTTTGTCGTAGCCGCAATCTTGTATAGGGGGAAGCGATGAAGGCAGATTGGCCCTTACTTCGCAATCAACTCGAAATAAAAACGGTTCTTCTCGGATTTTAGTGGCGACACGGGGAATTTCTGGGGAATTCGGAGTTGCGTTGATGGGTTCAAAGTTGCATTGGATACCGTCATTCAGA
>JAYSPO010001256.1:0-2686 GCA_043722015.1 Candidatus Kuenenia sp.
TCTGAATGACGGTATCCAATGCAACTTTGAACCCATCAACGCAACTCCGAATTCCCCAGAAATTCCCCACGTCGCCACTAAAATCCGAGAAGAACCATACAATCAAGGGAACATCGGGATTCCTTGCTTACCCGAATTTGGAACATCTCGCTCACGTGGGTGAGAACCTGCTCGTCCTGCTGCATGACGGTGCGCTGCGGCTGAATGCGGAGATCGCGACGGCACTCCTGGCAATGGGGGACGCGGTTCGCAGCATTCTCGGTCGCATTGAGAGTGCTGGCACCGAAGGCGATGAGACTTACGAAGGACTGATTGCCACGCTCGAACGACTCAAAAACAGAGAGCCTGCCGCGACACCGGCCGCTTCTGCGGTGGCAACTCCGCAGCAGATCGAGATCGATGTTGAGCAAGTCGTTCGCGAACTGAGCCAGGAAGTCCAGGCGGCTGTGGCCTGCAGTCCGGCAGATTGCAAACTGGCGGCACAGTCCGTCCGGAAGCCGAGAGCAACGGCGAAGTCAAAACCGAAAACGAAGCCTCCAGCGTCTTCAAAGCCAGCGGACTCAACGAATTCTGAACTCAAAACGCAGATCGAGCACCATCTCGAAGCGACTCTGAAGCTGGAAGCCGATTCGCATTCCGACACGACATTCGCTGATTCGGCTGCAGTTGCCATCGAGGCAGCGGCTCACGACGATCATGCCGCGACGCATGCCGTCAGCCCGAAAAAGACTTCGGCGACAGCGGATTCTCGTGCCAATGCAGACGGCGGGTCTGCTGCGGCTGAAGGTGGCGACAAGAGTGGTTCCGTCACGGATTCGTCGGTGCGGATTGATGTCCAGCTCCTCGACAAACTGATGAATCTTGTCGGCGAGCTTGTGCTTGCTCGAAATCAGATCGTGCAGTTCAGCGGAATCATTCAGGACGCCGCCATGTCTGCGGCGTCGCAACGGCTGAACCTGATCACGACGGAACTGCAGGCAGGCGTGATGAAGACACGCATGCAGCCGATTCGAAACGCCTGGGCCAAACTGCCGCGCGTTGTTCGCGATCTGTCGCTCAGTTGCGGCAAGAAGATTCAGGTTGTGATGGAAGGTGAGGATACAGAACTTGACAAGACGATTCTGGAAGCCATTAAAGATCCGTTGACCCATATCGTGCGGAACTCCGTCGATCACGGTATTGAATCGTCAGATGTCCGCGTGAAGAACGGCAAACCGGCAGAGGGAACATTGTGGCTGCGAGCGTCTCATGAAGGCGGACAGGTCATCATTGAGA
The DNA here is from genome assembly GCA_043722015.1 of Candidatus Kuenenia sp. Classification (GTDB taxonomy): domain Bacteria; phylum Planctomycetota; class Planctomycetia; order Planctomycetales; family Planctomycetaceae; genus SXXK01. Next base: position 1,276 of record JAYSPO010001256.1, read on the forward strand.
TCGCGGACGACGGAGGCGGCATTCCTCTGGATCGCGTTCGTGAGAAAGCCGTTGAAAAAGGCCTGGGTCACAGCCGCGCAGGCGGCCGCGATGTCCGATCGCGAATCGATTCAATTAATACTTCTGCCCGGCTTTTCGACGGCTGCCAGAGTCACGAACGTCTCCGGTCGCGGAGTCGGCATGGATGTCGTGAAAACCAACGTCGAAAAGATCGGTGGAACGCTCGACATTCAGACCACGATGGGACAAGGCACGACGCTGCGAATCAAGATTCCGCTCACGCTGGCGATCATTCCCGCTCTGATTGTGACGACGGCCGGTGACCGATATGCGATTCCCCAGGTCAGCCTGCTGGAACTTGTCCGCCTGGAAGGCGAGCAGGTGAAGAAGAGCATCGAATACGTGCATGGTGCTCCTGTGTATCGGCTGCGAGGGAAACTGCTGCCGCTGGTGGATCTTTCTGAACGGCTGGGTGTCGTTTCTTCAGACACCGATGTCAGGCAATCGTTCGCAGACAGGATCATCAACATCGTCGTGCTTCGCGCGAATGACCGACAGTATGGGCTGATCGTGGACAAGGTGAATGATACTGCGGAAATCGTCGTCAAACCGCTCAGTCGGCAGCTCAGGGGCATCGGCGAGTATGCGGGCACAACCATCATGGGCGACGGCAGTGTGGCACTCATTCTGGATGTCATGGGGCTGGCGATTGCCGCCGGACTCACCGGGGACGTTCGAGATCAGCCGCATGCAAATAACGGGAAGGACGGATCTCATTCCGGCGAGCCGACCCAGACACTTCTGGTCGTGGATCTGGGAGACGCACGGCGATTTGCGCTGCCGACGTCAATGGTCGCGCGCCTCGAGAAAGTATCAGGTTCGACGATTGAATACACCGACGGACGCGAAGTGATTCAGTACCGAGGCGAGATTCTGCCAGTCGTCAGGCTTTCCAATGTGTTCGGTGCCGCTGACTCTGATGCATCTCATCCGGAGGAACTGCAGATTATCGTCTACGCGGAAGAAGACTACAGCTGTGGCTTCGCGGTGAATCGGATCGTTGACATCGTCGAAACGGAACTGCGGCTTAAGACCACGCGTGGCGAGCATGACAATCTGCTGGGAACAACCGTGATTCAGGAACGAGTGACGGATGTTCTGAACCTGCGAAATCTGGCGAGGCATGGAACGAAAGATGAGCGGCTCGGGGCTAGCCGCCGGTGACCGCAGAGACCGTTTGAATAAATGACCAATGACCAATGACCAATGACCAATGAATTGCAGAATCGCTGCGAAACAGCGACCGGCGGCTAGCGGGTTGTTGATTTAATCATGTGGATGAGTTTTCGTTTAACGGCAAGCCGCAGGCGACAGTTACTGCTTGCGCCGACGCCTGCGGCTTGCCGTTAAA
>JAYSPO010001257.1:0-2213 GCA_043722015.1 Candidatus Kuenenia sp.
CGCACTATTGGTTCCTGACCCATTTTCCAAGCCCAACCATACAACTTCACCGGGCTGCGGATCATAGCCCACGATATCGCGAATACCCAGCCCTGAAAAACAGTCAGCGACGGAAACGTGGCGTTTTTTGCCGAAGCAGGTCTTGAAAAAGTCAGCCATTACCGAGGGAGGACATCGCTTTCCTCCGGAGACGACTTCCCAGAATGGGTCAGGAGTATGTATTTTACGTCGTGGAAACAGCGGTGCTATTCGTACTGTGTCAGTAGCCCCGAACCGAATGAACAAGGCCACCTCGATGCTGCGATTTTCGATAATCCAAAGTTTGCCCGTCCTGATCCGCGTCGTCGGTGTGACGCTCGCCATGTTGCTTGTACAGGCCGCCTCTGCTCAACAGGAAGCCGACGGTTTACCTGGCGGCGCAGCACTGTTCGGCAACACTCCGGAGCCCGCTTCAGACGTCGAAATTTCCGCTGTGCTGAAAAACGTCGATGGTGGTCGGACGGAGATTCATGTCACGGCGCTCGTGCCGGAGGGGTACTACATTTATTCGATGAATCCATCATTCACCGGAGCGACAAAGATCGTACTTCTCGACGCGGGATCGTTGACGGCAAACAAACCAGAGTGGCAGGCCGACCATGAGCCTAAATCCGTGTTCGAAAAAGATCTGGACCAGACGGTTGAGAAGTTTTTTGACAGCGTGACCTGGAGCACCTCGCTTGAGGGAACCGCTGATGCAGGTACGGTCGTCACGGGAAAACTGAACGGATTGTACTGCAGTTCGCCGGAATTCGGAGGCAATGGTGAATGCGTTCCTGTCCGCAACAGGAAGTTCACCGCCGCTCTGGCGGAATCGGAAAGCCCAATTCCAGCAGAGACTGCGGCAGCGACGGCCACTGAAGTTACCCCTGAAATTAACAACGACAGGAACCCGATCACGGTCATTCCGAAGATCGGCTACGGTAAATCGGCGAAGGAGGGGCAGATTCGTTTTGAAATCGGGCTTGTGCCTCCGCGACCTCAGATTGGTGACGAGGTGACGTTGACGATCCGTACAGTGCTCGAAGAATCATGGCACACGTTTGCACTGGATCAGGACCCCGACATGGCCGGACAGCCGACCACGATCGAATTTGGAACCATCAAGGGATTGGAACCGATCGGCAGTGAATTCAAAGCATCTGTCGAGCCTGAAATCGAACGTCCGCTGGACGACATTGTGCAAAGAGTTCATTTTCACGAGGTGACCTGGTCGCATCGTTTTATGCTGACGGAACCAACTGCCGAACTGGATGGACTCATACGATTCCAGGTGTGTAGTAACGGAAGTTGTCTGCCGGCAGGGAAGGCAGAGTTTGCTTTGACATTGACGGCCGGGCAACCTGATTCTGCCATTGATGCTTCCAGATCGCCCCCTGGGCCTGCGGGCATTGCTCGACTTTCAAATGCAACGAATTCGAACGACCAGAATGAAGGCCAGCAGGAAGGGTTCTTTGCATTTGTGTTCACCGCTGCTGCGGCTGGTTTTCTGGCACTGCTCACACCGTGTGTGTTTCCCATGATACCGGTGACAGTCGCGTTTTTCCTGAAACAGGAAGAGAAGCGAGCTGGCAGTTCGATCAGGCTTGCCATCATTTACAGCCTGAGCATCATTGGTGCGTTCACCGTGCTGGGCCTCATCACCGCAGGGATCTTTGGCCCTGCGAGCCTGAATACACTTGCCAACAACAAGTGGCTGAACCTGTTCTTCGCGGCGTTGTTTTTCCTGTTTTCGTTGATGCTGTTAGGTGTGTTCGAGATTCAACTTCCCTCGTCATTGCTTACCTGGACCTCGAAACGCGAAGCGACGGGCGGAGTGATCGGTGTGGTCTTTATGGCCCTGACTTTCACGCTGGTTTCGTTCACCTGCACGTTTGCGTTTGTGGGTAGCTTGCTGGCATGGGCGGCGAAGGGTCAGGTGTTCTGGCCTGTTGTCGGAATGCTGGCTTTTTCGTCGGCTTTTGCCTCACCGTTCTTTTTGTTGGCTTTGTTTCCATCCATGTTAAAACGGCTTCCCAGAAGCGGAGGCTGGATGAATGACGTGAAGGTCACCATGGGAATTGTTGAGCTGGCGTTGGTGGCAAAGTTTCTGAGTGTGGCTGACATCGGGTTTTCTGTCGGCAGTATTCCCGTTTACATCACGTATAAGACATTTTTGGTGTCGTGGATCGTGC
>JAYSPO010001258.1:0-9677 GCA_043722015.1 Candidatus Kuenenia sp.
CCATCGATCGTGATTGACTTTTGGTCGCCTGAACCAAGGCGAATACTGAATGTCCCTTGAGTGATCTCGGATTCCAGGTCGGCGAATCCCTGCGATGCCACCTGATGCGTCTGAGCCGTGGTATTCACCGTCAGGCGATAGACTCCGGGTGCAGTTGACGAATTGGCGGTGGCGATGATCGCTTTTGGATCGCTGGCGGTTACGGAGAGACGCGTGAGTGGGTTGCTTGTATTGCGTGCCAGAACACTCGAGTCAGCGCGCAGGCCGAGCATTTTTGATTCGATTGATCGGAACGCCGTCTGCTTCAACTGAATGTCAGCCTTGCGGACATCCAGACGGTCAATCTGCTGCTGCTGAATCTCCAGCAGTCCAGTGATAATGCTTTCCGTATCCAGTCCTGTAACCAGACCATTGATATTGATAGCCATAGTGACAACCTAGTCGTCAACCACGAAAAAGTGCTTGCATGGATCAAATATGATACCAACAGACGAACGGTCCGTCCGAAGACTGGAATTCCAGTTCCGGCCGGACCGTTCTGAGTTTTCATCAGTTCAACGGTCTGCTTATCGCAGCAGAGACAGAACCAGCTGTGGAATCTGGTTTGCGTTGCTCAACATTGCCGTGCCAGCCTGAACAAGTACCTGGTTCTTAGTAAAGTTGGCAATTTCTGAGGCGAAGTCGGTGTCACGAATGACGGACTCAGCGTTCGTTGTATTTTCGAGAGTCGCTCGCAGGTTATTGGCTGTTGATTCCAGCGTGTTGGCCTGGAAGGCACCCAACGTACCACGAAGGTTGGTCACTTCGTTGATGGCCGCATCGACCACGGCGAGAGTGTCCTGAGCTTTGCTGGCTGAGGTCACGTCAATTTCATTCAGATTGTTGAACTGATTGTTGTTGACACCAATACCCAAGCCATTAGGATTGACCTTGTTGATGGCAATCTTTGCTGTTTGGTTCTGGTTCGCACCAATCTGAAATACCAGTGAATTGTCGGTGGCCGTCACGTTGCCCTGAGCTGCGGCCGCGACGGTTGTGCTTGCCGCGGCACCGGTACCAGCAGCAAACTGGACTGTGATCCCCTTGGCACTTCCGGAAGATGCGGTGAGTATGTTCCCGCTTCCGGTGTAACTTGTTCCGTCGATTGTCCCGATCACATCCACCCCGGCGTCAGTCACCGAAGATGTTCCAAAGCCGCTGCTGGCCGCGCCTGCGGCAACATTCGAGACAACAGTGAGGTCAGCATCGGAACCAAAGTCTTTCGTATAAAGACGAGTTGCCAGGCCGTTTACGTCCGCGATGACCCCGGTCTGGGCTGAAAACTCGTTAATGCGGTTGACAACCTGAGTCTGGCTCATGCCGCTTGTCAGGGTCACCGAAACATTGTTAATCGTCAGCGTCTCGGCGGCAGCCAGGACGGCACCCTGAGCCGTACCGGCCGTTGCCGTGGCTCGCTCGCCTACTGTTGTAATCGCGACAGCGTACGTGCCGGCTAAGGTTTCCGAGGTTCCTTTGAGGAATGTCACATCGGCATCGGATGCTGTACCGCTGATACCGGCAGAACCGTCCAACAATTTTTTTGTACCGAATTGCGTGTTATTCGCAATACGGTTGATTGTATCGAGTGAGGCGGCAATTTCTGCCTGGTTGGCGGCCAGAGCGTCGGAATCGTTCGCGCCGCTGTTGGCGCTATCGATGGCAAGGCTGCGAACCTTGACGAGCAGTGAGTTAATTTCGTTCAAAGCACCTTCGCCGGTCTGCACGACTGCTGCAGCCTTTTCGGTGTTTTGAATCGCCTGCTTGAGGCCGGCGATCTGAGCACGTTGCTTTTCTGAAATCACGAGAGCCGCCGGGCCATCGGCACCACGGTTGATTTTCAGACCGGATGACAGTTTCTCCACTGAGCTTCTGACGGCCGTGGATGCCCTACTCAAATTGTTCTGGGCATTCAGAGACGCCACATTGTTAGCAATTGACAACCCCATGATCATTTCCTTCGTCGAAAGTGTCGTGGGCCTTGCCCCGCATTTTAGCGGTCTTGGTCCACATCAAGGATGTAAGAAACCAGCTGTGCTTTCAGCAAGAAGAGTCACATGCTGCCGGTCCTGAACAGAACCGATCGACCGAAGCAACACAAATTCCGACCGTGTCACTTCCAGACAGAAAGCTTCTCTAAGCATCCTTGCTCAGAATTGCTGCGGCTGTTTGTTCCGCCGCAGCGCGAGTCAGGTAATCGCCTCGCTGCACTCTCACTCTCGCCGCTGCGACAACATCGGGCCGAATATCACTGATCCCGTCAAGCTGACGAGTCAACTGATCCAGCTCGCTGCCACCCGCAACCCCCTCGGCTTCGTTTTCTCGAGACGCCGACAACGACTGTTCTCGATCCGTATTCGGCCCCGACGTCCGCGATGAACGCGGTGTATCTCCGCCAGATGGAATATCGATTCGATGGATCTGCATTGCTTTGTCTCACGGTGAGAAACCTCAGTCAGACAGCGTTATCGAAGCGTGTCGCAGGAACTTGCCAGGAATTTTTGACTCAATCCCGCACGACCGATAGACGATGAGAATGTAACGGTTGTATCGATTGCATCATTTCCGGGGTCCGCGAAAGAGGGCGTAACGTGTCTGATTCGCCGAAAAAACTGGCGTTTTCATTGCTCTCACGACCAATTTCGGTTGTCGCGATGATGATCGGTATGGCCCTTCTGGGAGCCGCCGGCGCGATGACGCTTCGATCTGAAATACCCGTCAGGAGTGAAGGGAATCACGCAGCACAGGGCGACAGCACGCAGGCTGACAAGAAATTGCCCGAAAACAAATCGGAAGACAGCCCCGCAGGCACGATTGTCCATGCGAGCGACCAGCATGATGAATCGAGTCACACCGAACTGATGGACAACGGTCATCAACCCACGAGCGATGATCCATTCAGTGAGGAAAACCTTGGCGTTGCCGAATCCACACAGACCGCAACATTCCCTGCGGAAGCAGAACACTCATCGCTCGTAAATGCCGATTCAGATCCTCCCGCAGATCCTGCTCTGCATGACGTCGCTGAGAGGCTATCTGAAAAGGGGTCTGACCCTCTCCGGCAGGACGGAAACCCCAACATCATCGACTCGCCTCCAAAGGGTCAGACCCCTTTTCAGATAGCAGCCCACGAAGAAAAGATCACCCAACAGGCCGTGAATCTCATGACTCTCGCTGACGAACAACTTGCCAGCGGAAGTTATGTCCAGGCCATGCGCGCGTATCAGACCATTCGCCAGAAGTCGCAGGGAACACCCGGGACTGCGATCCTGATGCGACTGGCGCTCTGTGCCGAAGCGGCGGGCCGTCGAGCCGCCGCACTGGAGGCGTACCGCAAAGTTGCTGCCACCCAGGCCGATCCGGCATGGGCCGGAGTCGCTCGTTACGGTGAGGCGCGATGCCTGGCGGCGGTAAAACGGCACGATGGACTGCAGACAGATCTGCTTCGCCGCGTGCTGCTCGACGAAACCGAATTCCTGCCGACCGTCCGCTACGAGGTGTTGCATCTGATTGGACGTGATCTATGGCAGGAGCAATCCTCAATGACGTCTGTTGACCTGCTGGATGACAGGACGCTGACTGTTCCGGAGTGGTCAGCGGACCCTGCGAGACTGCTTGACGAACTTCCGCTGCTGATACATGAGACGCCGACAAAAGTCGGCCCCATCCAGTTTCAGGTGCTTCACTTCGACGACAAGACGCCGGACGGTATCTCAGTGCGACTCAGTTGCGGTACCACGCGACTGGAGCCACTGATGCAGAACCTCCTGAGCGGCTGTCGTCTGGAATTCGAAATTTCAGCGCAAGCGACAAAACAGCTTCAGGGACGCACACAGCAGATTCATGTGGATGATTCGCGGCTGGCGGCACTTCTGGACGGTATGACGATCCCCTACGATCTCTGCTGGCAGCAACGAGATGAACGCATCCTGATCCTGCATCGCGATGAATTGACGCCGGAAGAATTTCGGCAGTGTCGCTTAAATTCCGCCGAACGCATCCTGCGCGTGGCCGTGACAGACGGAGCGGTTTCACGGCAGGCAGGCCACAGTCGGCTGGCTCTGGCGACCTTGTTGTATGAGCAGAAACGGGCTGCTGATGCTGTGCAGTTTCTGCAGGTGCAGATCGAAACGGAGCCGCGCTCTGTGGTTGAGACGGAAGCGGCTTTCAATCTCGGCAAGTGCCTCATGGCGTTGAATCAACGCAATGAATCGCGGGAAGCGTTCCTGCGAAGTATCGATGCTGCCGGCGGAATGACCGACGTAAAGATCGCGGCCTACATTTTTGTCAGCCGCTTGTTACTGGAAGATGATCAGAGCAGACTCTCCATTTCCAACATGATGCGGGGTGTCTCGCTGAGCGAAGATTCGGCAATGGAACCGTACGCCGCACTCCAGTTAGCCAGCGCGTATCTGATTTTTGGAAACCCTCAGGGAGCGAACAGCGTTCTCATGGAACGGCGTGAGGAACTGGCCAACGGGCCGGGACGTGAAGCGGCAGCCTTCGTGTCGGCCCTGGCTCGATTTCGAGCCGCAGTGCTGGCGGATCGACGTGAACGTGAAGGCTGGGCGGTCGTGTCGGCTCTGGCAGAATTCAAACCGGACGAATCCTGCGGCGGGCACTGGGCCGTTCTGGTGGCAGAAGCCTGCGAGGAGCTGGGACTGGAAGGACAGGCCACCGATGCGTACCTTTTGGCACTCAAAAAACTTCCGTCATCATGGCTGCGGGATCGCACGATATTGCGACTTGCTGCACGCTATCAGCAAGACCGCGAATTTGAAGAAGCTCGATTGCTGCTGGCCACCTTGACCACCACGGAAGCCAATCAGATGGCGCTGCAGGCAAAGCTACGGTCTGCGGAAGTCTCAATGGAACAGGACCACCCGGAGGATGCGATTCGCACCTGCCGACTGCTGATTGATTCCACGGACACCCCGCAACTTGAACGAGCTGCATTGCGAATCATGGGACAGGCATATGAACGCAGGAAAAATCATGATGCGGCGATCTCCTGCTTTGCAGGAATGCTGCCCGAGGAATCCGCAGACGAAAAGCAGGATCGTTCGGCTGTGAAATCAACCACGCACTCTGCAATCCACGAAAGGCACGGCCAATGATGCCTGCCCATTGCAAATTGAACTCTTCAGATTTCATCAGGCAAACGACAGTAGACGACAGTCCGGCGAGCCCAGGGTCTCAACCGCCGGATTGTTTTCGAAAGCGGCATCAGCCGACCTGCGTCCCCCGACAACCGGGCAGATTCTCAATTGCCGTTCGCCTTGTCCTTGCCTCGCTCGCAGTGATCTCGCTCTGCGCCCGGTCAGCGTCAGCAATTGCTGCTGAAAAAGTTGAAAAAACGATCACCAGGGGAGCGCCGCAATCGAATCCTTCGCCTGAAAAACCAAATCACGGCACCACGGAATGGACTAAGAACCGATCTGCGAGTTCTCGGATGTGGAATCGTGCCGCCTTACGCCCTGAACCTGTCCGGGCGACTCCTTCAACGGATTTGACCAGGGTGCCGGAAATCCGCCAAATCAACGCCTGTGGTGCTGAAGAAGGTGAAGGGTCGGCAGCCGTCGCATCGGAAGCAGCATCGAGCGGTCTCAGTGATCCGGCAGAATCAGTCGATTCCGCCCCGACGTCGTCACTATCCGTCAGAGAACAACTGTTGAATGCATTACGGAAGCAACGCGAAGCAACCGTCGGTGCCCCGCCGTTGGTGATACCCGGATCATTGACGATCATGAATTCGCCGACCGTACCGTCGCAGCGTGCCGCCGCACATCTTCCCGAACCACCGATTGAAACATCCGGCGAAATACCCGTCGAGTCACCACTTCCCGTTCACTCGGAATCCTCTTTTCTCACGTCTCCAGCGAACACGGCAAGATCTCCCATCGGACTCACACGAACCCTGGAGGCCGACCTGCAGAGTGCCGACCCTTATGTCCGCAATCGTGCTCAATGCTACCTGCGGCTGGAGATGCAGATACTCAAACTGAAGGCCAACCAGGCGGCAGACGCAGAACATTCCACTCAGCATGCCGGCCCTCACGTACCTGAGCCAGCGGCAGAACATGCACCTGAGCCTGCCAGCGACGCGGTGTCACCGACGCTTTCAGCAGATCGTCACAAAATCCCGGACGAACATGCTGCCAGCCATTCTCCGGCGAACGCAGTCACTTCTGAAGAGCAGCCAGACGAGCACGGTCCTCGTCCTGCGGAAGAGTCTGAGATCGTTCATTCACAGGATGATGCTCCGGTGAAATCACCGCATACATCGATGATTGAAAATATCGTGGTAGACGGGCCGATCGATCGCCTGGGTCTGGCGAATAATCTGTTCGCCGTGGGCCAGTATCCGCTGGCGTTGGAAATGTATCAGCAGACTGCCACAGCCGATCTGACGGCCCAGCAGCACTTCTGGGTGGAATATCAGACGGCAAATTGTCTGCGACGGTTGGGCAATCCGACTGAGGCATCGAATCGTTATCGCAAACTCGCTGAGCACCCTGAAGCCGGCTGGCTCAGCCAGCAGGCGCACTGGTGGGTCGAGACGCTGGAAAAAATCCGCAGCCTGGAGCAAGCTCTCGCGGACAATGCTCTGGATCAGCACCGAGCGGCCCTCGAAGAAGTAGAAAAGGCGACGCAGCATATTCAGAATCGACCCGCAGCACAGGCACCAGGTCAGTCTCTGCAGAAGGAGTCAACGCACGATGCATCCGACCACTAACCAGAATCAAATGACAGGCTTCAATTCAGAGTCATCCGCCGAAAAGGGATTGTCAACCTGCATGCAGGAGCAGAGCATCGTGTTTGATGGTGCTGTGCAACTGATTGAAAGACTCGAAAAGGCTGCGAACCGAAGAGAACTGGGTGACCCCGATTCTGTCGCTCAGCTCCAGAAGTCTCTCGATCAGGTCGTCTCTGCTCAGAAAAAAGTTTCGGCTGCTTATGCACTGTTTTCCGCATTGAAGACAAGTCCTTCCTCGACGCTGCGAAGTGCTCTGGCACGCCACGAGCTCAAATTGAAGACACTCGTGGATCGCATTAATTCATTGCAGGAGGTCTTTGAAGCCGTCCGCAACGAAATGTCTCCGCAACTTGACAACGATATTCGCCGACGATCGATGCACTCCGCGTATCAGAAGTCACTGAAGACTGTCTGATTTCAAATTTCAAATTTCAACTCTCAACTCTCAACTCTCAACTCTCAACTTCTTTCTCATGCTTATCTTTGAATCATTATCGATGCACACGATTCTTGCCAAAGCCCGGCGATTTGCCCGGTCTTCAGGAACTGTGCTGATTACGGGCGAAAGTGGTACGGGAAAAGAACTGCTCGCGCAGTACCTGCACGAACACAGTACTCGTTCCGGTCGCCCCTGCGTCCGTGTCAACTGTGCCGCGTTTCACGACGGGCTGGCTGAAAGCGAATTGTTCGGACACGAGCAGGGAGCGTTCACCGGAGCGTCCCGCCGACACGATGGATTTCTGCACGCCGCTGGTGATGGCACGTTGTTCCTTGACGAGATCGGAGAACTCCCCCTGCCGACGCAGGCGAAACTGTTGCGTGTGCTGGAAGAAGGAGAATACCTTCGCGTCGGGAGCACCGACGTGCAGCGCGTCAATGCCCGGATCATTGCCGCGACAAATCGTGACCTCACCAAAGAGGTTGCTGAAAAACGATTTCGCGACGATCTGTACCATCGCCTGGACGTGCTGTCCCTGCGTCTGGCACCGCTCCGCGAAAGACCCGAAGACATTCCCATTCTGGTGCAACACTTCATCAGTCAATTTGGCTCGGAGAATGAAACGCCGGTGGTTAACGTCTCCGAGGCCGTCCTGCGACAGCTGACGTCGTTTCATTGGCCCGGAAACGTGCGACAGTTGCGCAATGCCATTCATCGAGCCTGCGTCGAAGCCGAATCACCCACGATTCAGAAGGTCGATCTCGGGACTTCCGAATCTGCTGTTTCGGGCAATGACAGTTTACCCACCGAGTTCCTGACGCTGCCATTGGACGAGATCGAGCGTATGATCATCCTGTCGCGAATCAAACGCTTTCGAGGGAACAAGACCGAAGCCGCAGCCGAACTCGGCGTGACCGCCCGGACGCTCCGCAACAAAATGGCCCGCTGGCAGGAACTGAACAAAGCCAGCTGAATTACCTTTTGCCAACTGCCAACTGCCAACTCCCCTCCCCTCCTCAAAGTCGATCCAGCGGACTCTTCACTCCCAACGGGCCCTGTTGCAGCACGTGAGTATAAATCATGGTCGTACTGACATCAGCGTGCCCCAGCAACTCCTGAACCGTGCGAATATCGCTGCCGCTTTCCAGCAGATGCGTGGCGAAGCTGTGACGAAACGTGTGGCAGCTAATTTTCTTTGTCAACCCGGCCTTCAACACAGCCGCCCGAATCCACTTCTGCACCGAGTTCTCGTGAATATGATGCCGCCGCATCTCCAGTCCCTTTTCCCCCGAATCCCGTCCCTTCTCCCCCGATTCGGGGGAGAAGGTGCCCGACAGGGCGGATGAGGGGGCTGACCTGTCTTGCACCGCCGCGATGTTTCTCTGTGTCGAATCTTCAAGTCGCCCCCGCCGTGGATCAACGCTCAATCGTCCCGACGGAAACACATACTGCCAGCCCCATTCACGGCTTGCCGCCGGATACTTTTCGGCAATGGCATAGGGCAACCACACGTTGCCAAACCCTGCGGAAACGTCCTGTTCATGCACTTGGCGAGTCAATGCAATCTGTTTTCGCAATGTCGTTTCGCAACGCATCGGTAATAGGACCGCCCGATCCTTCTCACCCTTCCCGTCACGCACGATGATCTGCCGTCGTTCGAAATCGACATCCTTGATCCGCAGCCGACACACTTCAAGCAACCTCATTCCCGTACCGTAAAACAGCTCGATCATCAGTCGCGTCAGACTGCCCTCGGCACATTGATCCAGAATCAGTCGGACTTCAGAAATTGAGAGCACTGTTGGCAGGCGTTGCGGCTTTTGAGCCCGCATGCCGTCAATGTTGCCTGGATCGATTTCCAGAACCTGTCGATACATGAACACAATGGCGCACAACGCCTGCGTCTGCGTACTCGCCGCGACCTTTCCATCAACGGCAAGATGTGTCAGAAACCGTCCGATCTCCGCCCCGATCAATTCTGTCGGATGCCGCCATGTCCCATCCGGAAGTCGATGGAATCTGAGGAATCGAGTCACCCAATCGACGTACGCCGACTCGGTTCGGATCGAGTAGTGCAGGAGCCGACACTTGTTCCGAATTCGATCCAGTAACCTTGGTTCGCCGGTCGCCGACACTTTCTGTGTTTGATTCTGCATTTCCCATCCCCGTTCTTGCTGAATGCCTCTGTCTTGACATCAACTTGACGCCGACACAATTCCAAAAATAAATGCCAAAGTTTCCAAAACCCCCGCCACAGGCCTTGCCCGAGCAATTCAGTTTATACAGAATCACCACAGCAAAATCCAGGCACAACAATTCTGTAAAGTTCTGGAATTCTGTCTAATACCTAAACAAGCGACGTTTGGAGTGCGGTGACTCGTCACCGCTTTCTTTTTCAGGTAATTTGGCTCTGGGAACGACGTTCGTTTGCTCTGCCGATTTCAC
>JAYSPO010001259.1:0-6623 GCA_043722015.1 Candidatus Kuenenia sp.
ACTTGTGACTGCTGTGTTGATTTCGCTTGTTGTACAGGCGAATTTCGCGGCTGCGCGGGCGGATCAAATTGGAGATGGCGAGCGAGAGTTCGTACAGCAGTTGCAGACTCGGCAGTTCTTTGATCTGGCCGAGCAGTTCTGCGTGCGGCAGTCGGAAAGCGGCAGAACCCCTGACGAACGCGCGGCGTGGCAGATCATGCTGGCAGATTGCCGCGAACAACATGCATGGACGCTACAGGATCCAGGGCGAACGGAGATTCTGACTCATGCGGTGGAAAGTATTACGCAGTTTGTCCGCAAAGAGAGTCCCGGTGCGGAACTGGACCTGCTGCTTCGCGTGCGACAAATTGGAATCCTTTCATCGATTGCGGTAATCGATGCCACGTGTTCCGAATTCGGGCCGAAGATTGCTCCGCAGCCTTTGGCAGTGCAGGCGATCGCTGAAGGACTGCAGCTTGCGGAGGCCATGCTGGTACAGATCGACCAGATTCGGAAAGACATCGAAAGCGACGTGGCTCGGGCGGCTCGTGATCGGACTCGTTATGTCGTGGCGGAGTTGCTGCTGATGCAGGCGCGGCAGAATCCGACGGATGCTGCCATTCGAGCCAGGGCAGCCACAGCTGCGGAGCAACTGATGAAATCCAGCAGCGACGATGAAATGCGTTTTCGGGCCCGGCGACTGCTTGCTGAATCACTGCTCGACAGGAAAGACGTCAAGGGTTTCGATCTGTTGGTGACATCACTGACATCAATGGCGGAAAATGAAGCACAGCAGTTCGCGGTCGCAACTGCGAAAATTCGAGGCTTGTTGCGACGCGATCAGCCGTCGGAAGCGTTGCAGCTTTGCCTGGATTTTGAAAAGCAGGCACTGCGATCGGAGGAACTCAGCACGCTGCGTTTGGCTGCGTTGCTGAATCTGTACGAACTGCTGCATCAGCTGGACGCTCCGGATCTCAGGCAAAAAACTGCGGACGAATTCCGATTGCTCAATCGTCGTTTGGGCACCGGATCCAAAGGTGTGTGGCGGGACTGTTGCGAACGGATTGCGTTACGATTCAGCCATGTCGAGAAGTTTGGCCCGGAAGCAGCCACGGCCGTCGAAAGCGTCGCAGATCTGATTGCGGCCGGCGACTTTGCGGCGGCACGAAAATCGCTGCTGGACATGCGGTCGGCGTTTGAACGCACGAATCCGCCGATGGCGGCCACGTTGTCGATGCAGGCCGGGGATCTGGCCATTCGCCTGAACGACTGGCCCGCCGCTGAAACAGATCTGGATTCGGCTGTGCGTCTGTTCCGGACGGCGCAAAATCAGGAACAGGAAGCGGCGTCAGATCTGTTGCGCATTTACGCGATGGGACGTCATTGGGACGGCGAAGTTTCTGCCGCGATTGAAATCCGCAACGCACTTGAAGCGGCGTATCGGACTGCATTGGAGCGGCATATTGCAGATTACGCAGACGCGGCTACGAAAGCGAAGGCTCGTGAATGGCGCGCCATGTTGATCCGCGCCACCGATCCCGTCGCCGCGGCAGATGAGTTACTTGAGCTGACAAATGACACCACCAACGATGCATCCCTGCTGCTGATTCAGGCCGGTGAGATATTGATTGAAGTGCAGTATGATTCGCACACGACCGCAACGGTCATTGATGCAGATCGGTGGACAGCAGCCGTCAAGGCGTGGGGACTGCGTGCTGAAGAAATGCTGGCAAAGCCTGTTGAATCGACGCCACTCACGCCACTTGAGATCTGGGTTCGCCCAGCGCTGGAGATTCAGAGGCTGATGTTTTCGCTGCAACGTCGCTGGCCTGCTTCAGAGGACTGGACGAAACTGGCGGCAGACACGGAACTTCAGCTTGGTGCGCTTGCCACGTTCAAAGCACCTGATGTGGCGGCAGCAAAAGCAACGGGTTTCCCCGGCGAGCGGCAGACTCAGCTTACTTCCGCAATCGCAAACGGTCATGCCCTGATGGCACTCGCGGGCTGTCGGCAGTTGCTGGGGTTCGATGCCATGCAGGTATCTCGTGAAGTTCTGTCCGGGCAGTCGCGCGACAAGCGACGTCAGCTTGCCAAATTCCTGCTTCATCAGGCAAGCGAAACGCACGATCCAATCCCCGGTGACCCCCAGCTCGGATTCCTGGCACTTGACCTGCTGAGTGAGAAAGACTCAACAACAATGTCCGTCGATCGTCAGCTGGAACTACTTCCGATGTTGCTTGAAGCATCAAAAGTTGCCGACAACTTCCAACGGTTGGATGCTGTGATTGTGGAACTCACAGCGAAATCTCTCACCGATGCGCAGCTGCTGGCGACGGCATCGATTCTGGAACGCCGAACGGCACTGAAATCGACAGACTCAACGTCGTCAGACTCAACGGAAACTTTCTGGCAAGCGGTGCTCAAGCGGTCACGATCAGGCGATGGCCAGTGGCTTGAAGCATCCTTGCAACTTGCCACAATCGCCACTCAGAAAAAAAACCTCAAGGACGCTCTGAAGGTACTCAATGTGATCGACGCACTGCACCCGGACTGGGGGACATCCGAAAGAAAGACGCGTGCAACAGCATTGAAGGCACGTCTGGAGTCTGCTCGGTGATGACGCCAGCCTTGTCGTTCTCAGAAGTCGCGATTGCCGGGAATGCACGGCGGTTGCATGAACTCGCGGTCGAATCCCGTCTTTGCTGGGCGGCGGCATTGACGCATCTGATACCGGTTGGCTTGCTGCGCGATCTTATCCTGCCCGTCACGAAACTCGCGTCGTGCTACAGAGTCGATGATGCCGAGCATCTGGCCGACGCGGGTTTTGAAAAGATCATCCTCTCCGGTCGCGTCGTCGATTCTGAATCGCTGGGAAGACTGCAACGTATTTCTGTCCGGACGCAGTTGGTCGTTGTCATCGATCATTTCCGTCATGCCGAATTGCTGTCGCAATGTGCGGTTGAATCCGGCTGCGAGATTCAGACACTGATCGAAGTCGATACCGGGCGGCAGTCGACTGGGGTGCGTCCGGGCCCTGATGCATCCCTGCTGGCAGCAGCCACGTCACTCTTGCCGCGTTTAAGTGTCAGCGGTATTTTTGCGTCTGCCTGTGATCGCCATGTGGCGCATGAACACGGCGACGTGGACGCAGAGTTGGCTGCGATTGTCACGGTCGCCGAGCATGCCCTGCGAAGTATTCGCGACGTCTCTGCAGAGTGCTGTGAAATTGTCGTCTCCGTGTCGTCGTTACTCAGACCATCGATGCAGGACGCTCGAATCGATTGCCTGATCGTGAGTCCATTCCTTGATTTCGCTGCCGACACGCCACCTGCGACTCATCCACCTTGTGTCAGTCTCCTCGCCACGGTCATCTCTCGCCCGACACTGGAATGGTGCGTCATCGATGCGGGCACAAACGCATTCGGCGACATGTCGAACGTTCGCATTCACGCCCCGTCCGGAGCCACCATTCATCATTCAACGCCCGAGACCTCCACGCTGCTGATTTCCGGCGAGGCCTGCGATCTGCGAATCGGTGACCCGGTTCGCCTGACCATGCGCAACCCTGAACGACTCCTGAATCGGGTTCGGCTGTCGTAAACGAAAGACGCATCTGTGAATACGCGAAGGCGTACCATGGACGATGCTGCGACAGGGTGTACGCATCAGTTCCCTGGCATTCCGGGCCTTGCTCAGAAATTCCTGCTCGCAGAATGGCCCCGCTGTCTACTATCAGAATTACGAGTTGTCCGCGTTATCGTGGAGTTGCCGGATTCCTGGGCAGACGTTCCCTGGATTTGTGCAGTTTGCCTGTTGCGTTGTCTGGAACAGAGCGATTGGCTGCACCCAAGTCCACTATTAACAAGGAGTTCGCAGGGTTTGGTTGGTCAGCCGTATTTTTGGCACACAGGCTGCATTGGATGATTTTCCGGTGACGCACGATGGATGGCTTCTGCCTTGGCTGATCGACCGCCGCGATGTTCCAGGCGTTGAAATTTGACGAAGCACCAGTCACCTTTTACCCGACACGAGACGTTCTTCGAAAGATCGGCGATTGCGATCCGACGTGGGAACAGATGGTGCCGAAGTCTGTGGCCAATGTCATTAAAGATCGCAAGTTCTTCGATTACCAGTGTGACACCGCCCCCTGTGCCGTTCCGGCATAGTTGGATATGGACGAAATCGTACGTCCTGCTGTCTGGATCGCAATCATATGAAGCCTTCAATCACAATCGACATACTCTATGACGGCAACTGCAGGTTCATTGTGCGGACCACGCAGTTCCTGAAGCGCCTGGACCGCAGGAACCGCGTGCATCTGGCGAACATCGCAGCGCGGAAGTTCGATGCAGCGAGTTTTGACAGATCTCAGGCAGAATTGACGGCCGAGATTTACGCCCGGCGCCCGGACGGTACCTGGCTCAAAGGCCTGGATGCGTTCCGGGAACTCGGTTCAACCGTCGGCCTCAGGCCTCTGGTCGTGCTGACCCAACTCCCTCTGATCAGATCACTGCTGAACGTGGGATATCGACTTTTGGCGAAGTTGCTGCTGAGAACCGGTCGCCCCGCCAGCCAACGAGCTGGTGCTCGAACTATAGTTACGACGACGTCTTCGCCGGGTTCTGTGATTCGCACCTCGTCCTGAATCCGTCAGGCTCATTCAGCGGCGCGTAGCTTGATCACTGGCGGCAGTGGTTTGCCTTCGGGGATAAATTTCATCGACACGGAGTTCACGCAGTGCCGTGTGTCCTTCGCAGTGTATCCCTCGCCGAAAAACACATGTCCCAGATGGCCGCCGCAGTTCTTGCAGGTGATCTCTGTGCGATCGCCGTCTTCATCGAGATGCCGCTCCACAGCGCCGGGGATCTCGTCATCGAAACTCGGCCATCCGCATTGGCTGCTGAATTTGTGTTTCGCCAGGTACAACGGTGCGTTGCACTGTCGGCAAATGTACGTGCCAGGATCCTTCATGTCGGTGTATTCACCGACATACGCACGTTCCGTCCCCTTCTGCTGAATCACGTACGATTCGAACCCCGTGAGCGCATTGTATTGCGTCGGTACGTTCTTTGCTGAATCAGTCTCAGTCTCGGTCATTCCTTCGTTTCCTTTTGGTTCAGTTGCTGAAGCGACAGGCTCTTCCATCTTCGGTTCCTGCAACGGTGCTGGTGCGTCCTGTGAGATTTCGACGGCGTCATGATCTGAGGCGCAGCCAGCAGTCAGGAAAATTGTCGCCAACAGCGTATGTATCGGTCGCATCCTGGATTCTCCACAATCATCTCGCAAAACACAGCGAGCACGCTAAGTTGCGTGCTCGTGTATTGATATTTGTCGAACCGATCGTACGGTGGACTTGCGATCGGAAAGCTCGCTGGTTCCGCACGACAACAAATGGGTTAATGTTTCAGTGGCGTGAGCAGCACTGACATCATCTTGCCGCTTTCCATTCTAGGAGCCTGCTCGACGCTGGCAACATCCGCCAGACTTTTGACGACTTCGTCCAGCATTTCGATTCCACGCTCATGGTGCGCGTTTTCGCGGCCCTTGAACATCACGTTGATTTTGACTTTGTCACGTCGCACCAGAAAGTCGCGAGCCTGGCGGACTTTGGTTTCGATATCGTGCTGACCGGTTTTGGCACGCAGACGCAGTTGCTTCAACTGAGTCTTATGCTGCTTCGGCCCGCTGGTTTTCTTCTGGCGTTCGTAAATCACCTTTCCGTAGTTCATGATTCGGCATACGGGAGGGCGTGCTTCTGGACTGACTTCGACAAGATCAAGGCCTTCATCCAGCGCGATTCGCAGCGCTGCTGCAGTTTCCATTTCACCCAGCATCTCGCCCGTCGCGCTGACTACGCGGATTGGGGAAATGCGAATGCGTTCATTCATGCGCGGCAAATTGCTTTGAGGAGCCGCTGTGGGACGAGATCGTTTAATGATTACCTCCGGAAAGAACAAATCGATCACACTGTGACACCAGAATTCGGTGACGCACCGCACCTCTTTGACCGCCACTGGCCAGCCAGAGAGACTTTCAATATCGCTTTTTATGCCACAAATCACCATAAATTGCCAGTGATTTTAGCAAACGAGTTCCTGAATTGGCGACTCCAGGGTTGTCCCAAACGTCCAGCAGCGTCGGCGACCAATCGAAAACCCCGCAAAATCGTAACTCATTCGCCCACTTCGCGTTCCGCAATTTCTTTCGGTGAATTTCTGAGTTCCCGCAGAGTTCTGATGCGATCCACTGCCATCGCCAAAAAACTGAGCCCCATCACAGCGACAAACTCGACCACCAGCAGCTTTGTTCCGTGTTCATTCAGGAATTTTGCCAATGGTGCCCGCTGATCACTGAACACGACCGCGATCAAAGACATAATCGTGACAATGAAGATGGCTGTGGCCGGGACAATCAGCCTGAACAGCAAGCTCGCCGGAACACCTGGACCTCGCATAGGAATCGGCCTTGACGTGCGTTTCTGCAAGTGGAAGTGGAACAGGAACCCGGAACAGAACGCAACGTACTGGTATACCCCAGCGCGGGCTTCGCCCGCAACCCATGTTTGAAGTCGAAACTCAGGAAGATTTGCGACGGGAAAATAATAAGCAGAAAAATTGATAGCAGAAAAATGTCGGCATTCTGCA
>JAYSPO010001260.1:0-7409 GCA_043722015.1 Candidatus Kuenenia sp.
AACTGCAGATAATCCTCTGCCACCAGAGTTCGAAAGGCATGACTGGCATCTTGAGGAATGAATTCGTACTTTCGATGGCTCTGTTCGTAGCCGCCGTTCAGAATGCTGGTCGTCGCGGCCATCTGCTGTTTCAGGAATCTGCGAATGGCAAACACCGTCGGCAGAACTTTCAGCAGATTCCACGGAGTCACGGGCGTTCTGATTCCGTCGCCTTCATAGGTGATTTCAATTCCCAGGTCAGTGTCGAACTCCCGTTCGACGAAGCCCGGAATCCTGGTCAGGCATTGCTTCAGTGCTCCAAGATTCCAGTACGGACGACCGAAAAACAAACGGCCCGCTTCGAAATTGAAGGACAGAAGTTTGATCTCGCGCAGACAGTTCGTGAGCGACGAATCCCAGATCAGGTTGTAGATTGACCACATCAGTGGTGAACACACACTGCTGGAAACACCGCCTTCGCGGAAGTTGGCATTCGTCCATTCCCCTTGGATTCCCGATGTGCCGATGCGGGTGATCGGTCGCGATTGCAGAATCCAGACAACATCATCCTGGACCGCAAACTCAATGTCCTGAGGGCATCCGAAATGCGCTGCAATTCTGTTTGCAACATCGATGATCTTTGCGGAATGCTGCTGAAGGAGAGAGGAGTCACCTGGCAATGACGATTCCCGCCCGGCCAGTAGTTCGTCACCCAGCCCGGCAGTGGCTTCGATCACGATATCTTCCTGACCCGTCACAGGATTGATCGTGAAAATCACTCCGGCAAGTTCCGGCTGGATGATGCGCTGAATGATGACGTCCATTCGCAGGTTATTTGTGGGGATTCGACGATTGCGACAATACTCCTCAACCGACGGCGTTTTCAAGGACGTCCGACATTGCTGCACTGCCTCTTCAACTTCCGCCGCAGTCGATAAATTCAGATAGCTCGCAAACATTCCGGCGAAGGAACTCTTTGCCCCGTCTTCGACCGACGCGGACGAACGTACGGCCAGCGGAAGCCCCAGCTGAGCCACAATCACGTCCAGCTGGCTTGCCAGTTTTTCCTGAGTGCAGTCAGCCGAAACGACCGCGAACTCAGGCACGCGAAATCCATTGTCCTGCAATTCACGCAGAGCAGCAGCCTTTCCGTGCAGTTTTACAGGCGGCTCATTCACAACCATAAATCTTCTTATTCATATCGACCCGGATGCACCTCGCAGGCACCGGGGAGGAAAAATGAGACGATAGAACGCAAGCACAATCACATGATGCGCCGTGAACCCGATGCTGGAAATATCTATCGACGCGGGAACTCCGACCAGTCTCCTCAGGCGACCGTGAACGAACCAGCGCCAATAGTATTCTTCCATGCCGGAATGGAACACCGAATAGAATGTTCCAGCAGGCAATATTTCCAAATCGAATCAATCGTTAACCCGGAAACTTTCGCCTGGGGAATCTCCCGCGCAGCATCGAATGCTCCCCACGGTTTGAGCAACATGACGTAAAGTCCGACGGCTGCGGCTAAGACGCACAGGCCAGAGACAATTCCGATCGAGATGCCGGAAATCGCTGCACGTCGCCACTGGAATATGCTTGGCGCGGGCTGAATTGAGGCGAGCGGGGGATGTCAATCCCCTGATTCTTCGTGAGGCGCACAATCAGGGGATTGACATCCCCCGATCGCCGAAGCCAGACCTCAGATTCGACCGTTCGCAGAATAGCTGTTCGCGAACAATCAACGCGACCCAGGCGATTGGAAAACCGAATTGGATCAGCTTGCCGATTCCATAGGCTCCTTTTGTGATTCCGCATTATTAGATCTAAATGCGATCACCACTCGCCTGGGATCTCACCATGGTCACGCGTGGACAACATCAATTGCAATTCGTGATCGATCGAGTACGACACGAATCGTACACTTCCGTCCGCGATCGCATAGTGACAGCCTCCATTATGCCGACTCCATAAAAACAATCGATCACTGGACGCTCGCTTTGGCTCGCGAATCCCACCACCACCAAGTGTTCCCAGTACACCGGGCATAACAACATCCAGAATTCCAAATGGACAACGGGAAAGGTCTCCTGCGCCGCCCCATTTGCCCCAGTCGTCTACAACACCTCGTTCAGCCAGCATAAACGTATTGCTGAGCCCATCTGTAATATCAGCAAAACGCACGGAGCTATTTCCGAAGAAAAGTCCCGCGTGGACGGAACTGCGTTCTGAGAGCTTATTAAACCGTTCACAGTCGTCCACGGATTGCAGTGGTTGCAAACCACTGATTCCAGAAATGCCAAAATAGTTTGTCGTGCCCCATCCGCCCTCGTAATACCTACCGAAGACAGAGTGCGGACCACCTGGACGTTTCCAATCGACTGGCACGCCCGCGAGCGGATCGGAAGGGCAAATGAACGCATCCAGGTTTTGTTTTGTCAACTCGCGTTGATGAATCTGACAGTCAAGATTGAAGTCAAACTTCTCATATAATTGCGACTCTTCGACAAATGGTAGAATTGGGACGGTCCATCCAAACGACTTTGAGTAGCCAGGAGGGACGTTGAAATCCACAACCTGAGAACCAGGCGGCAGGACACGGTGAAGAGAAGCATAATTGTGCAATGCGAGAGAAAGCTGCCGCAGCTTGTTATTGCACGACAAGCGGCGTGCAGCCTCGCGAGCCTGTTGAACAGCTGGAAGCAAGAGCGCGATCAGGATCGATACGATCCCAATGACGACCAGCAATTCGACGATTGTGAAACCGCCGTGTTTGCGCAGGAACCGACGGCGGGAGAGCGAAGTGCAGAAATGGAACATCAGTATTTCTCCTCGAGAACTGGCCAAGTCTGTACGCGAAACGACTGCAACCACGAATTCTGTGATTGCAGTCGAAATTCATCGACCGATCATTATCTGGGAAAATGCCCCAAATAAGCGGTTCGCTCGTACTACTCAGTTTCGACGTGCAGGTGCACCACAATGACTCAGCCGGGATCTTGTTACCCAAGGGGGTTCGTAGGTCAATGGCCCCCCAGTCCTCGCAAGACTTCTAGTCAGAAAAAGATCCCGCTGTTGCCAGAAAATACACTATGGAACGCACCGACACTCGGCAAAACTTCCGTAAAACACTGGGGTCGCAGTGGTTGCGAATGGATAAGCCACTGAATCTGTCTTATCCTCGCAGATCGCAACGCAACTGCTGCCCGGATAGGACCAATGATCTACATCTTCGCCAATATTCTGACGCTGTCCGCCGACAGCCACAGCCCAAGCCACCGTACAGCAAGTGACAATATCGGCTTTGACACATGCACTACCGTCTTTCCAATACTGATCCACATGGCAACCCTGCGAACAACCGCCACCTAACTCTGGCGGATCCGCTGGCACTGAGTTCATGACCAAGCAGATCACACCTACTCCAATCATCAAAGTTCGAATTCTGTTCATGGACAACCCCTAACACGTAAACGGAAACACCAGAATTTTGAATGGGAAACGCTCCACATTCGCAATAGAATGATTGCGGCCAAGCCATCAAATCACTTTCTTCCTGACACGAAATAAAACTATGCACGCCGCAATGATCACCACCGAAACGACGAGTACCCAGTTCCAATTCGTAGTCTTCGGTTCTTGTTTGGAAAATCCCGGAACCGTGCCATTTTCGCCGACTTCCACTCGTTTATTTGTTTCACCCAAGAGGACCGTTGAACCTGGCGGAAAATCAATCTGAAAGGTTGAATCAGGGATTACTGTTGCTGCATCGAATTCGTCGACAACCACATCTTCGCTGCCGACGAGTTCACCGGTAGACTCCACAAGAGTGAGTTTCCACGATGTGAGCGCATAGCCGACTGTGGGATGGGGTCGATATTCAGCGTCGGATTGATGATACGGGACTTCACCGATGCGTTGGAGAATGCGAAGTGGAACATAATCACGTTTGGGATCGACCCAGACTTCGGTCGCGATGTGTACAGTGCCTTCACCTGTCGATAGTAGGACCAGGCAATCTGTATCACCTGTCTTTCTTGAAGCTGGCAGGACTTCGCACGTACTCAATGGAAATGCAAACGGTCCATTTTCCGTAAAGCGATACGCAACTGAGACGAGGTGGAATTCACCAAACAATCCGTACTGCGGATCTTGCCGATCATGAGTAACGGCCCCGTGCGCACTGCCGTCGAATTCAACTGATTTTTTGTTGGCATGAATCCGCTGGCTCCCAAACTCGTTATGCACGTACCTGGACCTTGGCGGGAGCCAAGGTACGTCCAATGGATCTCTTAGCCGAGTTTCAATTGCCAGCTTGTCACCGGAATACCATAACTCCGAGGTCAAGTGATGCGCTCGAGGTCCTGTGTTTCCGTTCTTGCGATCTTCATCCGTAAGTGACCGGCTTGGCGGCGGCGCGATCCGGACGGAACTGAGCTTCAGATGCAACGATTCTGCCGCTTTCTTTCGTGTTTCCCAAGCCGTGCGAACTAGCTCAAGCCGGTCGTCGAAGGCACTTACGGCAGAGACTTGAAAGGTCCACGCCATGCCAGCGAAAACAAACACGAAAGTGAATCGCTTAAGAAAGCTGTGCATAAGCATTGCCTCCAGGGTGTAATGAGAATCAGCCGGAACTCACCATTCTACGGACCGTCAAACACTTCTGCGGTGAACCGTATGACAGTTGATTCCGTCACCGTTTTCGCATTGAGATCGCGAACTTCTGATATCACCACGTCGAACGAACAAGGACCCTGTTTTTGGGGAACGACCACGAGTGAAAACTCGTTGTCGCCAGCCTCGACTTGGACATCAACATTCTGTGCATGATCCACGTTGATCCCCAATACACCGAATCGACGGCCAGTGCGACTCGCCACCGTGAAGTGTGATCGTGTTTCTTTCCCAGCGCGAATCGCGCCGAGGTGCGTTATCGGCGGTTCAAGGAACAAGTCTGCCTGTGATACGACTTTCACAGGCCATTCTGTTGAAATCTGATTCCCATCGGTATGAGTCCCCGACAAAATCAAATGGCCGACTTGCGAACTAACCGTATTCGTTGACATGGCAGAAATCTTGACAGAAAATACACCGCTCGGACTTTCCGCAATCAGGCTTGTCTTCAATTCAGCCAAGTCGCTCTCGACTCGGATGTCTATCACCGCCGTATCGTTTCGGAACGAAATGTTTCGGGTAGCGGGGGTTTCGTCACCAGCTACGGTCGAGAGTGAAATTGATTCTGGCACTGCCATCCAGAACGCATCACGGACCATACCGGACACTTCCCAACGCATTTCGTGGCCATCGATCGTCAATGCCGAAATTCCGACATGAAAGGGGCGAGTTTCGCCAGGCGCTGCGGGCTTGCCCCGGAGGTCAATTGTCAATGGGATTTTTTTGGGTTCATTCGGGGCGAGGAGTATCGGCTCAGATCCGGATGAGACTACAGTACATCCACACGACGTAGAAAATGTTTGGAGCCCAATTGGATCGGGACTTTGATTGATCAGCACCAAATCCCACCGGAAATCTGATGACGACCAAACTGTGCCAAAATTTGATGAATCTTCTGCCAACCGAACGGGTCCTGATTCCCGTATTCCAGCCTGCGGTGGCGTGGATGGCATGTGACTCAATTGGGCTGCGTCGCAGCCTAATCCCAACATCACGACGGCAAGGCTAAAGAATCGACTTTGAAGAATCGACTTTGAAGAATCGACTGACATCGCGTCCCCCGAATTGGTACGACTAACGTTGCGTCCGCATGTGTGTGTGGTCGCGAATCATACCCGTGATGGTGGTGTTGTCAATAGGGCGGGCGGCAGATTTGTTTAACGTCGTCAAAGCTGTGACACGCATAGTAGTCGCTGGCTCCAGGAGTAGGATTGGCCAGAGTCGCTCTGTCTCCCGTTGCTCTATGTCAGGGACTCAGCAGTCAGTTCAACTGCGTGGTCGGATGCTGCGAGGCATGGCGTCGCGAAAGTCCGTTGACGGTGCATAACCCAGCTGACGCACTGCCTTATCGATGCAGTAATCCAGGTTCAGACCAAGAAACTTGATACGAGCGTTATTCAGCAGCGGAGCGTCTTTTTTGCCGAGCAGTTTCCATGTGGTCTCCATTGCCTTCGCAAGGAATTTCGCAATGGGCAGCGGCACGATCTTTGTCGGCCTAGATATTCCGGCAGCATCACAAACCGTATCGATGAATTCACGTTTCGTCACGGCACGCGGGTCACGGATGTTGAATACTTCTCCCACGATGTCGTCACGCTCGATCGCCAGCCAGATGGCTTCACAGAGATTGCCGACGTAAGTATTGTTCATCAGTTTTTCTGGCGATCCGAGAAACGCAAACTTTCCGGATTGCAGACGCTCGGTCAGCTTTGGCAGGACAGTTCGATCACGCGGCCCGTAAATAAAACCGGGGCGCAGGACAACGGCTGGCAATCTGCGATCGCGAATGTAATCGCAAACGAGTATTTCGGACTCCACCTTTGTGAGTGTGTAGCCATCGATCCCGGTTGTACAAGGAGCTGTCGCTTCATCGGTGCCGTAGTGATCTTTGCCTTCGTAGACACCCAGCGAACTGATCTGTACCCACCGCTGCAGTGTCTGTGTGGCCAGAGCTGCTTCCATCAATGATCGGGTTCCCATGACGTTGATCCGACGGTACTCATCTGTGCGTCCCCAATCACCGACTTTTGCGGCACAGTGAATCACGATCGTCACGTCCTCACACGCGGATTTCAGTGATTCCGGCTGATCCAGATCACCGTGGACCAATTCCACATTCAGTCCACGCAGGAAACGTACGTCCGCATTCGGTCTGACCATCGCTCGCACGCGCCAACCCCGCTGCACGGCCTGCTCCGCTACGTGACTGCCAACAAGGCCGGTCGCTCCGGTGACAAGCAGCAGATCGTTTGAAGTCACTTGCACTGACGTGGGTCCTTGATCGGCGAACTGCTGCCATCTGCACTGTTTCCTGCAGGTGCCGCTCGATGGCGGACATGCAGCATGACGGGCAGTGAGGTGATTCCATCCACGTTGGATTTCAGATGAAACAGGCGGCTCGTTTCGGGGACCCAGTCGGCCGTCGTGATGAAGAATTCGCGTTCGGTCTGACCACTGAGCAGCATCAGGCCGTTGAGTCCGATGTTGTCCACGAACACACCGTGCGGCATGTTTCGTCCGGAGTCTTCCTTGCCAAGTTCGACCAGACCGTCGTGATTGCTGCGTTCTACTTTGAGAAACGCACGCACGGTTTCGCCTGCCCAGACGGTCAGTTCCGGAGTCTGTTCCACTGCACCTGCGGCCTGCTGTTCGGCCGACAGAATTCGCACGATCACTTTCGGCGGCTCGCCTACCTTCAGCGACTTCAATCCGCCCGCCTCGTGAGTCACGTCGCGTCCGGCAATCTTCGCTTTCGC
>JAYSPO010001261.1:0-1765 GCA_043722015.1 Candidatus Kuenenia sp.
TTCCACCGCCAAAACCTATCTCATTCCCATCCCGATTATGACCTCTGCTAACCTACGCTGAATAAACCGACCCTAAACCAATCACCGGGAATTGCTGTCACCTGGACCAACAAAGCTGGTAAAAGTTGGTCTGTTGCAAGTGGGCACATCCAACCGCCGAACGGTGGAGAGAGGATTCACACCCTAGCCTTCGGAGATGACGCTGCTTACCCAGGTCGCGTACTCCACCTCCTGCGCGATTCCGACGGTAAGTTGGTGTTCTTGAGAGAGCATGAGAAAGATTCGGACAAAGAAGTTGGAAACTGGGTTCCTCGTAGGAAGTAAATACCTGAGGTTTCACAAATTAACAGGGTGATCTGCTTTCGTGTCTTCGGTACAGACGCGCACAACGACCATCCCCGCCCACGATCTGTTTGTGGGCGGTTTTTTTTGTTGCGTGGCCTTTGATGATGGAGCGAATGTCGACCGACAGGCTCGTCGCAAGGGCACGGTCAAAGTCTTAAAGAGAGGTGTAGGTCCGGCCTGAGCCGGATGTGAAGATTCCTTTTGTGAGGCAGAATCAGCATGCATTACTGATCCATCTGCAGCGAACGATTGCCAGCCCGATCGCGTTTCGCAACCGACACCATGCAACTGCTGCAACAACTCGCCCAGCTGATCAAAATACTTCAGCCCGACCATGTCCTTGTCAGTCATTCGCTTCTCGTCTGCAACAGATTTTGCCTCAGCGAGTGGCGCCGCAGACGCTGCCGCACTCAGACCAGCACCCTCTGGGCCTGCCGCCAGAATAAAATCGTCTGCGTATTTGGCACTTCGATCCGTCATCTCCTCAGAATGGCAGATCCACCGAAGGCGCGCACGTGCAAATGTACACTTTTTTAAACTCAGTTTCGCCGCCCTACCCGAAGCGCAAGGCGTGCCGAACAGCATTGGCAGCGATTCAGTCACAGGCTGGATTAACCAGCTTGCCGATGGGAATCAGCAGGCTGCGGAACAACTGTGGCAACACATTTCCACTCGGCTGCTTGAGTTCGCGCGGCAGAAACTCAACTCGCAGATCCGTCGCCGCTACGACGAGGATGATGCCGCGAACAGTGCGTTCCACAGTCTGTGTCGCGGCCTGAGCGAGGGCCGCATCGAAGCCGAGAATCGCGACGTTTTATGGGGCCTGCTGGCCGTCATCACGTCTCGAAAAATCTCCGCACAGCAGCGCTATTTGAATCGGCAGAAGCGAGGCGGAGGAGCCGTCCGAGGTGAATCCGCGTTCGCCGAACTTGGCGGGGCCGGGATCAATCAGGTCGATGGCAAGCAACCGCCGCCCGATGTTCTGGCCGAAGTCTCGGAAAGTTGTGCCCAACTGCTCGACGCGCTTTCTGACGAAACGATGAAGAAAATCGTGTTGCTCAAGTTTCAGGGGGCCACGAACGCCGAAGCTGCCAGTGAACTGAATTGCACAGAACGGACCATCGAACGAAAACTCGAACGAATCCGCCGAATCTGGATCGAGGCAGGACTGCATGACGGGCAACAGTGATGAGAGCGGTAAAAACATGGATGGGCAAAAAAAGACAATGGCCCGGTTAGTTATAGGGAATCTGCACTGCAATCATGAGCGAGAATGCCACTTGGGTTCCATTATTAGACTTCCGTTGTACGTACATGCGCTCTCACCATTCTGGAATCTGACAGCCCGACAGGAGGTGTTGTTTTCTAGCCACGAAAAGCCACAAAAGACACAAAGAATCACTCATTTCATGGATCGTGT
>JAYSPO010001262.1:0-3860 GCA_043722015.1 Candidatus Kuenenia sp.
CATTTTTTTGCCCCGAACGTTTTCGCTTCTAAAACGTCGCATTGACGGTGGCGGACGCGCGAATTCCGCAGCTTAGCTTTGCAGCGGGCCGTTGAAAAAAAACGACCAGTCCAATGAGTGCCAAAGAGCAGGATCGTGCGGAGAGATTCGACTGGCTCAATAAACAGCAGGCTGGCGAACTTACCCGCGACGTTTACACATCCCGGCAGTCTGATGCCGAAGCGGCTCGGAAACGCTTCGCTGTGTCCAAATGCAGCAATTGGAAGCGCTGCTCCACGACGCGTCTCGAGTCATCAACCCAAAAAACTATACATTCGTCCAATTGTCCGGCAGTTTTGGCCGAACGTTGATCAGCAAAAGCAGCGAAATCATGGACCAGGTGGGCATTGGTTGCCAGAGTGCCCGAGTTGGTGTTGACGCCATTTGCCGAATCCTCATGATTCGCGGAAATTCCCCTCAAGCTGCGGCGACGCCTCTCTCCTCAACCCGATTTCTTCGGGTGTCGCAGTTTGAAAAAAAGGCTCGATCGAGCCACCTGTCTAACATCTCGCCCATTTCCACTCTCTCAGCAGGTGATCCTGTGAAGAAGATTTCTTCCCTGGCGATCGCAGCAATTCTGTTGCTGGCAACGCAGCGAACCGCCCTCGGGCAGGCCGGATATCCTTCGGCCTACACGAATGGTGGTGGATATCAGAATTTTAATGCGTACCAGAATTCCGGCGGTAACGCTTACGGTGGCGGCCATCAATATGGCGGCCAACCTTCACCGTACGGCAGCTATCCGAATCCCACGCATCGGCATGCTCACGCTGCACATCAGCGATCGATGGCCATGCAGCAGTCCGTCTTCGAACCAACGCTGACGGCGATGACGCTGTTTCAGGACGGTGAAGTCCCCGTACCGCCGGACGCAGGTACGATTCCATCGGCCGGCACATTTCAGCCATCCGATCCGAACGCCGGTGTTCCGAATCCAGGTGGTCCGATCGTTTCTTCACCGGACATGACGCTGCCACTGTACGATGACACGACCACATGGAATGCGTTTGCGCCGCCGATCACGTCTGACCCGTTCATTGGTCAACCCGGCATGTCGCCCTATGGAGTTCCCAATCCATATCAGCAGGGAATTCCTCCGCAGGGCGCGTATGCGTACGGAGCCAACCCTTGCAATCCATATCGCTTCGGCTGGAGCAGTCGACTCGATGCTTCATGGTTGCCAAATGGCAACGTCGAGGGCGCGCCTGCCGGAGTCACCGGTGGGATGGATATCGTTGGCGTCGACTACGACCTGACCAACACGACTCAGCTCGTTCCGAGCTGGATTCTGAACTGGACCAATCAGTTCGCCTGGCGCAACTGGAGCGGCCCGGGCGGGACGCTGGATCTGCCGAGCAACGTATTCCGCTTAGGAATTGATCTGGAACTTGAAACACCAAAGTCCGGACCCTACAGCATTAGTCTCGGGATGACACCTTCGATCAATACCGATTTCAATTCCGGTGCTTTCAGCGAAGGATTTCAATTGGATGCACGCGGCATCCTGTTTATGCAACTGGATCAGTACTGGACGCTGGGGCTTGGTGCTCAATACTGGGATCGAGTCGATAGCATCATAATTCCCTGGGCTGGCCTGATCTATCGCGATGATTACTGGGAATGGCAGTTAATGTACCCTGAAGCTCGTGTCAGTCTGTTTCTGGGGAACGAATCGTATTGGTCGAAGTGGCTTTATGTGCGAGCAGAATACCATGTCGAAGCGTACGGTGTGAACAGCACATATGCGGGCGTCAACGCAGACAATCAGGTTCAACTTGCCGACAAACGGCTCCTGCTGGGTCTGAAAATGGACGCGGGCCTGTACAGCTGGATCATCGAAGGCGGGTGGGTGTTTGATCGCGATGTCGATTTTGCCAATTCGGTTCCCGGCTTCAGTCTTGGCAACGGATTTATCGGGCAGATCGGGCTGCGTTATTAGCTGGCCTTACTTTTTGAAAACAAGTTGTAGCTGAGTGAAGTTTTGTATCACAGAGACCCCACCGGCTTTACGCCGGTGGAATCGCGGTTTGGAAACTAACTAAGGTACCGTCTCGCTGTGGTGCCGTCCCCACCGGCTTCATGCCGGTGGAACGCAGGTTTGATGACGACAACGACGGATGATCCTTTGGCGATGTCGTTTCCAAACCTGCAGTCCACTGGCACAAGGCCAGTGGGGCTGTGACAACGCGATGGGGAACTTCGTTAGTTTCTAAACCTTCGGACCACTGGCACAGTGCCAGTGGGGCCGAACGAATGCCGTTTCAAACTTGCACTCTGTGAGCTCCCGCTCTGGAATCATAGATACGAAACTAAACATGGACGCTCCGATCGCCGTCATCCTGGCTGCTGGCAAGAGTACCCGGATGAAGTCCGAAGTACCGAAAGTTCTGCATCCCGTCTGTGGACGTTTGATGATCGACTATGTTCTGGACGCCGTGCGCGCAGCCGGAGTCACAAAGTTGGTTGTCGTGGTCGGGCACAAGGCCGATCTGGTGCGCAAGTCACTGGCTCATCATGCTGACGTCACATTTGCCGAGCAGACGGAACAAAAGGGCACAGGCCACGCCGTGATGATGTGCGAAACCGCGCTCACGGGACACAATGGTTCTGTGTTAATCCTTGCGGGCGATACGCCACTGCTTCAGGGTGCATCTCTGAAAGCACTGCTTGACGCGCAGTCCGGTGAAAAAGCGGCGTGCGTGATCGGGACTGCGAAGACAATCAACAACGCAGGCCTCGGGCGCGTCGTCCGCGATTCAGCCGGCGCATTTGACTGCATCGTGGAGCATAAGGACGCCACGCCTCTGCAACGTCAGATCACAGAAATCAACACCGGCTGTTACGCGTTCAGCACGCCACTCCTGCTGCAGTCACTGCGTAAGCTGAAACCAAACAACGTGCAGTCGGAATACTATCTGACCGACTGTCCCAGAATTCTGATGGACGAAGGCCACAAGGTGGCTGCCAGCTGCAGTTTGACGCTTGAGGAGGCTCTGGGTGTTAACACGCGGGTGCAGTTATCAGAAGTGCAGACCAGCATTCAGATGCGTATTCTGACGGAGTTAATGCTGTCCGGCGTGACGATCGAAAACGCAGCGCAGACCACGATCCATTTCGGTGCAAAGATCGGTCGTGACTCGCTCGTGCGGCCGTTCACGGTCATCGACGGCAACGTTGTCATCGGAGAAAACTGTGTCGTTGAACCGTTCACCCATGTGTCCGGCCCACGCACAATTCCCGATGGCACATACGTTAAGTCAGGGTAGGCCGGACCAAGCGCAGCGCTGTTCCGGCAGAGGTCTGGCAATTGCCGGAACTGCGCTGCGTTTGGTCCGACCCGCAGAGCGACAGACTCAACCGTCCTTCGATGTGTGCCACTGGCTCTGCCAGTGTTCTCCATCGGTATGAAGCACTGGCAGAGCCAGTCGCACACAACCTATCAATCCAACACTGACATAGCACTACCGCCTGGACGACCCACTACTGACTGCCATGAACGCTGCACGCAAAATTCCAAAACCCGTTGCATCCGATGCGTCAACTGTCTGGATCGTCGCGTTGCTGGCTGTTGTTCCATGTCTGACTGCCGCCGTGTTCGGCTCGCAGAATTCAAACGGGCCAGCTTGCCTTGTGACAACCAGTCGGCCAGCGCTCGTGTTTTCTGAATATCTGGTCGACTTCGGGCCTGCACCAGTCCCCCAGCAGCCGACTCTGACGCCTGTGTTTTACTTCCGAAACAATGGCTCTGAAAAGGTGCAGATCACGGGTATGGAGCCGAGTTGCGGCTGCCTTGCCCCGAGTATCAGCGCGAAGGAAATTGA
>JAYSPO010001263.1:0-5301 GCA_043722015.1 Candidatus Kuenenia sp.
AATCCACATCCGGCTTCGGCATCTGCCCGAGAAACTGCCGCGCGTACGTCGATAGAGATTCCACGTACCGCCGCTGTCCTTCCGCATACAGCGTATCAAATGCGAGCGAACTTTTGCCCGATCCACTGACGCCGGTCATCACAATCAATTTATTGCGCGGCAGCGAAAGACTGATATTCTGGAGATTATGCTCCCTCGCCCCGCGAATCACGATATCCGAACTTGCCATGAAACTCTGTACGCCAACAAGATGCTGAGAAAATGTCTACGGTGTAATGTGTCGCCACTCGCGTATTGTAGACGACTCGTCAAAAGTTGCCCGCCTCGGGGATGAACAGCTGAAAGCGAGTACGAAATAAGAATGCTTAATGAATTCCCAACGCGGGCTTCGCCCGCAACCCAATCAACCCAATCAAATCACAGTCGCGGCGTCCTGTCGCGAAGGTTTTGCTAAGTCGGGCCGAACGGCGTTGTTGTGTTTCGGCCCAAAGGGCCAGCAGTTCACATCGCCTGGCCAAGCGGGCCAGGGAAATCGCCACCAAACCATCGTTCAGGCCCAACGGGTCGGCATTTCATCTCCAGTGCATGCCGAATGGCCGGCCCGTTGGGGATGCGGGCGTCGCTGAAATCTGCAGAATTTTTCATATGCGATACTTTACAATTTCGATGTCGCCGGGGTTTCCGGCGGGTGAGATATATCAGAGGGATTTATGATTGGTTCCAGCTATAGTGCTGTCATTCAGCAGGACGGCCAATGGTGGATCGGTTGGATCGAAGAGATTGCGGGCGTCAACTCGCAGGGTGCGACGCGTGAAGAGTTGGTTGCGAACCTGCGTGATGCACTCTCTGAGGCTATCAAACTGAATCGAGAGAATGCGCGCGAAGCTGCTGGCGCATCATACAAAGAAATTGCAATTCACCCATGAATTCGCACTACTAACAGTTGAATTCTTGTCGTGCCGCGAAGACTCTTAGGCGGCAGTTTGCAGAGGTTGGTCTCGTGCATCGAGTTCGTCCTCATCAGGGGTTTGGTCTCGGTGACGGGCAAATCGCAAAGTAGCCGTCACGCTCCGCCGTGACGAGCCCGGAACTGGGCCACATTAATGAAGACCCAGCGCTGACTGTCCTTCAGCCCATGCAGGTCATGGAACCCTGTACTGGTTGATGAATGTTGATTGACAGATGCTCATCACGGCGGAGCGTGATGGCTACTTTTGGGTTGCGGCCCGAAGCGCCGCGCTGGGTTCTCTGTTGACATTCCGTATCTGGGTAAACAAATGCAACGATTCATCATCCTGACACTTTGCCTGGCGACCGTCTTTATTGTCGATTGCAGCGACTCAACAGAAAACCTGAATTCTGTATTTGGCGGATCAGCAGCACTTGAAATCCTGCAGAATGCAACGTCCGTCAATGCGTTCCGTTTGGCTACGTCAGGCGAGTACCACGCACGCATTTCCGACTATGAATTCACTGATGGCCCAGTCGTTGTCCCAGCCGATTCAATAGTGACTCTACGTTCAACACTGCTCGACGCATCCAGCTATGAGTGGGATTCTGTGAAAGGCTGCATACCCAACTACGGTGTTCGGATTCAATTCAAAAGCGGATTGGACGAAGTGGATGTGTTGTTTTGTTTCGAGTGCGACATCCTCGCGGTCTACTATAACGGTGTGATGGCCGGCGGTGAAGATTTTGACAACGCACGCGGAACTTTTCTGTCGGTGGTCAAAGAACTGTTTCCTGACGATATTGCTATCCAGCAGCTTTAGAACCTCTGCCAAAACCTGCGTAAGCCTGAACCCCATACGTCCCGCAGTGCTCTCAAAGCTACGTATTAAAAATCCGATCGCCGGCATCGCCGAGACCGGGGACAATGTACTTGCGTTCGTTGAGACATCGATCGATCGCGCAGGTGTAGACGGTGACATCGCTGAATTCCTGCTGCAGACGTGCGATGCCTTCCGGGGCGGAAATGATGGACAGCATGTAAATCTTCGGCACGCCCCAGCGTTTGAGTGTCTGAATCGCCATGCAGGCTGAGCCACCGGTGGCGAGCATCGGATCGAGCACGAACGCGATGTCCGGCGGATTGTTTGACGGCAGCTTGTCGTAATAATGTACGGGCTGAGCTGTCTCTTCGTCACGATAGAGCCCCAGATGCCAGACTTCCAGTTGCGGAATCAACGCCTCCAGCGGTTCGACCATTCCCAGGCCTGCACGCAGAATTGGCACAGCCGCGAAACGCCCGGAGAGTTCGCTGCAGGTTGTCATTTCATTCGGCGTCTCGACAGAGATCGGTTGTAAAGACACATTCTTTGTGGCTTCGGCAGCCAGCAGAGTTGCCAGGACGCGAACATGCTGCCGGAATTCGGACGGTGGAGTCTGCTTGGCACGCAAACGACTGAGATGGTGTTGAACGAGCGAATGCTGAAGTTCGACGATTTGAGAGGGCTCATTCGCCATCGAAAAAACTCCCGTGAAAACCGAGGCCTGAGTACACTGCGGACGCCGCGCAACCTTGAGATTTCTGGCACTGCTGCGGCATACGGCATTGCGACAGCTGCCAAAGACTGACACCATGCGTCGATTTTTCAAGTTGCATTTCTGTGCTTTTCAATTGTAGCGATCTTCAATTGTAGTGATCTTCATGCCCGCTGCCTTCCAACAGTGTATCCATCCTGACTGCGCGGCCACTTATGATGTCGGGCAGATTTTAACGGCCTGCCCGAAATGCGGCAGTCTGCTGGACGTCAATTACGACTGGAACGCGATTCCTGTCCCGAAGTCGCTTTCAGCATTTGAGCGACGCTGGACCACGCGGCTCAATCCGATCGACTTCAGTGGTGTTTGGCGTTTTCGTGAATTGCTGCGATTTGCGTCCGACGAACAGATCGTCACGATCGGCGAAGGCCAGACCATTCTGCAAAAGAATGACCGCCTTGGCGCAACGCTGAAAATGAACAACGGTTGTTTGTACCTGCAGTATGAAGGCCTGAATCCGTCCGGCAGTTTCAAAGACAACGGCATGACCGCCGCATCGACGCATGCCAGAATGGTCGGTGCGAAGATGACCGCCTGTGCCTCGACAGGCAATACCAGTGCGTCACTCGCGATCTACGCAGGAGTCACAGGACACTTTCAATGCATCGTGTTTGTCGGCAGCGGCAAGATCGCGTTTGGAAAGCTATCGCAGGCACTGGACTACGGAGCAAAAACGATCCAGATCCGCGGCGACTTTGATGATGCATTGGCTCGCGTGCGTGACATCTGTGCGAAACATCCGATCTATCTGTGCAACAGTGTGAATCCGTTTCGCCTGGAAGGCCAGAAGTCGATCATGTTCCGCGTGCTGGAGGGACTGGGATGGCAGGTACCGGACTGGATTGTCGTACCGGGCGGAAATCTTGGGAACAGCAGCGCATTCGGCAAGGCGTTTATGGAATTAAGACACCTGGGACTGATTGATCGCGTGCCGCGACTGGCGATCATCAACGCCGCAGGTGCCGGAACGCTGGAGGAATTTGTCAACGAAGGTGGACTAACGTGGAACGATGGTCGCCCGAATGCCGCACAGATTGATGCACGTTATCTGAAAATGGATCAGCAGAACGAGCGCGCTTCAACGCTCGCCAGTGCCATCGAAATCAATCGTCCGGTGAATCTGGAAAAAGCCTTGCGGGCCTTGGCAATCTGTGACGGAATTGTGCGTGAAGTCTCCGATCAGGAAATCATCGATTGCCGCGCGAGAATCGCGGCGACCGGATTCGGCTGCGAACCCGCGAGCGGAGCAACAATTGCGGGCGTTCAGAAACTTCGGGATGAAGGTGTGATTGCGGCCTCCGACCGTGTGGTCTGCATCCTCACCGGGCATCAACTGAAAGATCCCGATCTGACGATGGCGTATCATTCCAACGATCCGCAGTTGATCGCTAAGAAACTGACGCCGGCCGGGGTCACCAAAATGCCATTTGCGAATCCGCCAATCGTTGTCGATAACGAAGAATCGGCCATCCTTGCGGCGTTGGGAATCGCATCCCCGCTCTAAATTGGGGGCAGGAACCAATCGTGCGGAGCACCCAACTGGCAACGACGTGAAGGATCTTGATCAATGAAAACATTGGCCGGACATAATCCACGTGATTTCCGGGAATGTGATTCACTCCCCTATGCCTTTAACATATCCCGTGTTTTGACGAAAAAAATGCTTCACGGCGTTGCCCTCCGGGCCATTTGGCTATTGGTGACACCTTTTTTCAGCCTGCCCCCTTTTTTTCAGAAAAAAGCACGTTGCCTGACCACATCAATCAATCAACCTTTGCCACGATACTCTATTAATGACATTCCAAACCATCGAGCCTCTTCCGTCCGCCCGAACGCGGCAATCCACCGGCATTCCACGACTTGATCAGGCACTTGGGGGCGGGCTTATTCCCGGTACCCTCGCTGTTGTCATGGGAGCCACAGGTATCGGAAAGACACAACTGGGTGTCAGCTATGCTTTTGCTGGTCAACAGCAGGAACAGCAGACAGGGATCCTGTTTGACATGACGACCCGCGGCGATTCGCAGAATCAACCGGAATACGCAGAACGGATGTTCGGCTGGAAGTTTCGTGTACGCACCACTGCCGATCATTTTGATCCTGCGGTTGTCTGGAACCGCGACCAGATTCGTTCGGACTACCTGCACGCCTTTCATCGCGGCGGACGGCGGGTGACAATCGGCGATATGCAGCCGGAAGAATGGCAGGAATTCAAGGCCGACCTGATGCGCCGCTTGGATCAGACGATCGCATTTTTTTACGGAAACTTTGTGCATGGCGTTCGACGCTGTGTAATTGATGGTGTCGAACCGACAACGAAAGACTCCGATTCGTTCCAGTTTCATCTGTTCGATTACATCTATCATCAGGTCTTGCGTAAGGATCATGACTGGTTGGCGCGAGACCTGTTTCGAGTCCACTTCCGGCAGCAGGAGCCGCAGGTGATGGCGCATCCATATGATCATCAGGCGATCGGCGGAATGTTGCTATACACCAGCCACGAAGTGATGCTTGACGATCTGATCAGCCGTCCGATCCAGTCAGGCGACGTGCTTTCCAACGCAAATACGATTCTGTTGATGGGAAAAACACGCACCGGCAACCAGATCGGCCGAGCGATTTATGTGGCAAAACATCGCGGCAGCGCGTGCGACGAAGCGATCCTGCCGTTTAGGATTACCGGGCGTGGTCTTGAATTTGGTTAGAACCCCTAAAAAAACCTCCGTGGCCGCTCACGCAGGTTTTGTTAGGGGTTCT